>JACDEN010000681.1 GCA_013816415.1 Planctomycetota bacterium | reverse complement strand
CTGCTGTTCACCACCAACCACCAACCACCAACCACCAACCACCAACCCTCCCTACCCCCGCGCCTGCCGCACATCATGCACCGAGATGCGGCGCTCCATCAGGAAGGTCTCACCAGCGTGCAGCTGCAGGCGGTAATCGCCCGGCGCCTGGAAGGTCAGGTTCTGCACGTGGACGGCGATCTCGGCGATCGCGCGCGGGTCGCTGAACTCGACCTCGATGCTGCTGTCGTGCAGCACGGCCGGCGGCGTCTGCGCATCCACCAGCTTCAGCGAGAGCGGCACCTTGCCGTAGCCCTCGGTGATCGCGACATAGACCGCGAGCGACGGGTGCGTGGTCGGGAACGCCTTGGCGCCGATCGCCGAGAAGCAGCCGAGGATGAAATATTTTCCCGTCGCCGGATCGCGCCACACCGCGTCGCAGATCACCATCGCCAGCGCGACCGGAGGAGCGGGAGGGTTGGCCACGCGTCGACGCTAAGCCGGGGCTCGGGCGTACAATCGGCGCGACGGGCGCCTGAGGCTATCCGCGGTGAACGGGTTCCCGTCCGCGCCGCACCGTGCTGTTGGCGATGAGGAATCTCCACACGCACAGCATCGCGATCAGGGCCGTAGCGCCCCAGGCGACGGCTCCGGCCGAACCGAGCGCGGCGCTGGGACCGAAGTGGCCCTCGTGCGCGAGGTAGAGCG
The DNA here is from genome assembly GCA_013816415.1 of Planctomycetota bacterium. GTDB lineage: Bacteria > Planctomycetota > UBA11346 > UBA11346 > UBA11346 > JACCZE01. The sequence continues at coordinate 1,852 of JACDEN010000681.1, read as the reverse complement.
TGAGATCGGAGAGCAGGCCGAACGCGAAGGCGAATCCGCCGAACACCGCCCACGACGCGCGTCCGCACATGCCGCCGAGGCACGAGCGGCAGCGGCTCTCGAGCATCGCTTCGAGTTCGCGGATCGGCGTCGCCACCGGCGCGAGGTTGTGGTGCCCGCACCACGGACACGGCACGGCGAGGAAGGCGGGGATCGGCAGCATGATGGATCCTGGACAGGAGTATAACCCGCGAATGCGTCGTCCGCCGGTCGTCCGCCGGTCGTGCGCCGGGGCGGCGGACGAGGTTATCGGCTGTCGGTTGCTGGCTATCGGCTGAATCAGAGAAGGGCGGGGCTAGTCGTCCGCGCGGAGATTGAGGCGGATGGCCGATAGCCGATAGCCGCGGCCCCAGGCCGCTCGCCGCTACGTCCCTCTGCGCGCGTACGCCTTGTCGATGGTGCCGGCGAGGTGCGGCTGCGCATTGCGCAGATCAGTCGCGTCTCCGGTGACCACGGTGAAGAAATCCGCGCCACGGTCGGTGGGCTTGATGCCAACCAACACGAACGACATGCCGCTGAGCACGATGCCGAGGGCCTTGCGCTGGTCTTCATTCAAGCCATCAGTTGCGAGCGGTGCGCCTGGCGGCGATGCGCCTGTCGTGTGCGGCGGTCTGGCAGCGCCCTTCGCGCCGGTGCGCGTCGTCGGGTTGCCCGGAACGCCGCCGGGAAAACGGATGATCTTGTCGTCCATATGGTGTCCGTCCGGGAGTTCCGCGAGCGTGCGCCCATCCCGGGCGGCACAAGCCGCGGTGGCTGCTCGCCGCGTGATGCTGTTTGAGTTGAACTACGTGCGTCCTACAAGCATTCCAGGAGTGCCCCATGCCCGCATCCACGTCTCCGCTCGTCTGCCGTCTGTTCCTCCTGCTGTGCGCGCTCGGCGCATCGCTGGCCGCGGCGCAGGCCGAGGAGCCCACGGCGAGGAAACCGACGCGCGCCATGACCTATCAACAGGGGAAGGTCACGCTCGGCAGTACGCTGGCCACCGTCGATCTGCCCGAGGGCTACCGCTTCCTGGGCGAAGCCGATGCGCACTACGTGATCGAGGACCTGTGGGGCAATCCGCCGGGCGCACCGCTCCTGGGGCTGATCGTGCCGCCGAACTGCGAGGTCGATCAGGAGGACGGCTGGGCGATCATCGCCTCGTACGACGACGAGGACGGCCACGTCAAGGACGACGACGCGAAGAAGCTCGATTACGGCGACCTGCTCAAGACCATGCAGGAGGGCGCGCGCTCATCGAACGAGGCGCGCCAGAAAGCCGGATACCCGTCGATCGAACTGATGGGCTGGGCGGAAGCGCCGCATTACGACGCCGAATCCCACAAGCTGTACTTCGCCAAGCGCATCCGCTTCGGCGGCAGCGCTGAATCCCTCAACTACAATGTGCGCATCCTCGGCCGCAAAGGCTACCTGCTGTTGAATGCGGTGGCTCCGGTCGACCAGCTGGCGACGGTCGCCGAGGGATCGAAGTCGGTGCTGGCGAAGACCGAGTTCACCGCCGGCAACGGCTACAACGACTTCAAGCCCGGCTACGACAAGGTCGCCGCCTACGGCATCGGCGGCCTGATCGCCGGCGGACTGCTGGCGAAGGCCGGATTCTTCACCGTCATCGGCAAATTCCTGCTGCTCGCGATCAAGCCGATCATCATCGGCGTGGTCCTGCTCGGCGGCGTGATCGCGAAGTTCTTCGGCGGCCGGAAGAAGCGCGACGAGGCGGCGCAGAGTTGAGACAGGTTGGTGGTTGGTGGTTGGTGGTTGGTGGTTGGTGGTTGGTGGTTGGACAGCATGTCGAGTCTAGTCCACCACCAACCAC
>JACDEN010000680.1 GCA_013816415.1 Planctomycetota bacterium | reverse complement strand
GCTCAGGCGTACCGGTATCCAACGTTGCCCGCGTGCTGACCGTGCTGGAGCGGGACCAGAACATCGCCTTCACCGAGCTGGCCGAAGCCGCTACCGTCACGTTGGGGCGCACCCGGCGGATCGTCCGACCGCTCGAGCGAATCGGAGCAGTGTGCGCGGATGCCGAGGGTACCGTGCGGGTCATCGACCTTGACCGCATCCAGCGGCCCGAGTTATGGGCCTTCGAGCTGAAGCTCGAAGACTGGAAGCGTTGCCTATTCCAAACCCTGGTCTGCCGCAGCTACGCTCGACGCGTCACGGCGGTCTTCCCCGCCACCAAGGCCAAGCACATCGAGGCGGTCGCACCCTCCTTCGCCGCTCACGGCATCGGAGTCATGCTGTTCGACACCTGGGCACAGAAGATCGACCGGCAAGTGGTCCCAACGCTGGCCAACAAGCCGCTGTCTGCGTACCATTCCTGGATGTCGTGCTTCGAGATCAGTGCTGCCCGGAAGTGAGGGGGCGGTCACTTCGGTAAATTCTTTCGACGATTATTGTCACGGAGTTCTGCCGACGCCCCCATAATCGTCAGGCTTACCGAAACGCCCTTGGCCGCCGCTTCCCCGCCCTATCTTCGACGGCTCCCCGATCGCCCGAGGTAGCCATGACGCTGTCGTCCCTGATCCGCGGAAAACGCTACGTCGCCTGCGTGATCCCGCACACGCATTGGGATCGCGCGTGGTATTGGCCGTTCGAATTGTTCCGTTTGTCGTTGTGCAAGATGACCAGGCGCCTGCTCGAGATCCTCGAGACCGATCCACGATTCCGCTTCACCTTCGACGGTCAGACCGTCGTCCTCGAGGATCACCTGGCCCTGTTCCCGGAGGATCGCGAGCGTCTGGCGGCGTTGATCACGGCCAAGCGTCTGACCGTGGGCCCGTTCTACATCCAGCCCGACAACACCCTGGTCACCGGGGAGTCGCTGATCCGCAATGGCATCATCGGCCGGCGCATCGCCGACTCCTTCGGCCGCAGCAGCCGGCAGGGCATGGCGCCCGATCCATTCGGCATCGTATCGCAGGTGCCGCAGATCTGGCACGGCCTCGAACTCGAATCGATCATCTTCAGCCGCGGCATATCCAAAGAGGCGATCGCCCGGCTCGGCACCGTCTTCCGCTGGAAAGGCGCGGACGGCGCCAGCGAGGTGCTGGGCATCTATCAGCCGGGTTTCTACGCAAACAGCTACTACTGGGGCATCCCGATGGGTGAGTATCCGCGCGCGGATGCCGACACCGATCAGGTCGACCTCGCGTTCTCGGTCACCCAGACCAAGGCGCTGGTGGCCGAGCACGAGAAGCACCGCATGACCTCGCGGGTCCTGTATTTCGGCAACGGCGTCGACCACTTTCCGGCGCAGCACACCACCCCCGATATCCTCGCGCACAACGCGAAGGCGTGTCCTGACATCCGTTTCGTGTTGACCGACACCGACGGCATGGTCGCGCTGATGAAGCAGGAGACCACCAGACGCGCCACGCACACTGGCGAGCTGCGCATGCACGAGTCGGGCAACCTGCTGCCGGGCACGCTCGATTCACGGCCCTACCTCAAGCAGCAGTACAACGCGGCTGCCGAGATGCTCGAGAAGCGCTTCGAACCGCTCCAGGCCTGGTGTCATGCCGCCGGTCTGACCCGCCGCGAGATGCGCGAGGCCCATCACGTCGCCTACGCCTTCAATGTCGGCAACAACCGCACCATTCCCGAAGAGGTGATGGAGCGTTCGCGCGACTATCTGTGGAAGCTGCTGCTGAAGAACGCGCCCCACGACGACATCTGCGGCTGTTCGCGCGACGCCACCCATGAGGACGCCGAGAACCGCGCCAAGCGCGTGCTCGAAACCGGCCGTAATCTGGCGATGGATTGCCTGCTGAAACTGGCGCGATCGATCGCTCCGGTCGTCGACGCGCGCTCCCAGGTGGTGGTGTTCAATCCGCTGCCGACGGCGCGATCAGCGTTGATCAGGCTGCGTGCCTATGTGCCCGCGCCGTCCACGGCGCTGAAGCTGGTCGACCACCAGGGCAGCGAGGTTCCCTGCGTGCTCGACGCCCGGGTCGCGGCGGAGTCCAACCGGCTGTTCCACAGCGAGGACTTCATCACGGTGCCCGGAAAGCGCATCGAAGTGGATGCGCGCTTCGTCGCAGCCCTTCCGGCCTTCGGTTACGCCTCCTTCTCATGGGTCGATGGAGTGGTCAGCGCGCCCGAGCGGCAGGTGACGGTCTTGCCGAATGGCATGCGCAACGCAGCGGTCGAGGTGCGGATCAACTCCGACGGATCGTTCGACCTGATCGACCTCGCGACGGAGCACCGCTACCGCGGATTGAATCGGCTGAGAGACCGCGGCGATCTCGGTGATCTCTACGTCACGGTGGTCGCGGCCGACGGCGAGGCGGTGGCGCAACCCGGATCGGCGGCGATCGAACTGCACGAGTCCCTGCCGTTTGCGGTGGTCTACAAGGTCACGGTGACGCTGCCGGGGGTGCCCACCGGCCTCGATGAATCCCGGAA
>JACDEN010000679.1 GCA_013816415.1 Planctomycetota bacterium | reverse complement strand
GACCTGCTGATCGGCGGCGAGCTGCCGATCAGCGAGGTCGCCCGCCGCGTCGGCATCCCTGACGCCAATTATTTTTCGCGGCTGTTCACGCGCAGCGTGGGCAGCACACCGCGGCGCTACCGCTCGCGCGGCGCCGCCACCTGAGGACTCTCACGGAGCGGCGTCGGCGCCGATGCCGTGCGGTCCGGTTCCGAGCGCGGCTGCGAAGCCGTCGTGCGCGCCGGGATCGAGTCCGAGGTCGATCGCCGCTCGCCGCAGCGGAGAATCCGCGTCCAGCCGCAGCGCATCGCGGCCATCGCGGCCGGTGGCGAATCGTGGGTCGACCTCACATCCACCCGGCTGATCGCCGATCCGCTCCTGACCGCTGGCGGCGCGCCAGGCGGCGAGACCGGCATGGGCGGCGCCATCCCAGCGGAAAGCGGTCGGCTGCCCCGGCGACCAATAGGCATTTCCGGCGAAGACCAATCCGGGGTGGTCGCCGGTGACGCTCAGGATCGGAACCCCGCCGGCGGCGACCAGCAGGTTGGCGCGGAAGCGCACGCGCTCGGTGTTGCGGACGACGACCGCCGCCGGAGTGCCGGTGGACGAGGGCGAGACCACCACCGTGTTGTGGTAGATCTCGAGATCGCTGACCACCGTGCCGTCGGCTCCAACGTAAATGCCGGCGAAGTTGTTCCTGCGTCCATCGTCGCGCGAGAGGTTGAACCGGCAGATGTTGCGCGCGAATTCGTAGGGCGAGCCGGGATAGGCGTAGAGCAGATAGCCAGCGCCGTCATTGCCGTGGCTGTAGTTGTATTGCATGACCGAGTCCGAGACGCCGCCGTCGAAATCGAACCCGCCGCCGTCGAACGGGCAGCCGGTGCGGTTGTCGTAGGACTCGCAGTGCTGGATCACCACCCGCGTGCTCGCGTATGCCCAGATGCCGACCGGTCCGCCCTTGGTGCAATGGCATTGGGCGCCGTTCCCGTAAGCGACGCAGCGCTCGATGAGGCCGCGCGCGACATTGCCCATGAGGATCCCGTTCCCTGAATGGTTGTCGAGGAACGCGGGATCGCCGGGATTGTCGTGCGCGATGCAATCGATGATCGCGACATCCTCGTTCGCGTACGCGGCGCGCGCCGGGTCTTCACGCCCCCAGGTGGTGATGCCGACGTAGGTGTTTCCATGGGCGACGCAGCGCTCGATGCGCACGTCGCTGAAGCCGTTCACGCTTCCGTCGGCTGGCCAGCCGCCGACCGAGATGCCGTTCCGGCATTCCGAGGCCTCGACCTCGCTGACGCGGATCGATGCCAGACGGTTGGATCCCGGCAGGTCGTTGGCGAACGCGATGCCGTCGCCGCGCTTGGCTCCCCCGCCGCCGCGCACGATGAGGCGCTCGATGGTGATTCCGCCCACATTGCGGATCCGGACGCCGTCGCCCTCGCCCGCGTCGATGATCGCCCGGCCCTCACCGGACGAGGTCACCACGATCGGACGCTCGGCGGTGCCGCCCTCGCCCGAGATCAGCAGAGTCCCCGCGAAGGTATCGCCTCCGGCAAAAGCGAGGCGGTCGCCGGCGTGCAGCGTCAGGCCATTGGCTTTGGCGATCGTGCGCCACGGATGCGTCGCGCTGCCGTCGCCCGCCGCGTCGTCGCCATGCGCACTGAAGCAGTAGGTGGCCATGGCTCCCGGCTCGACGGCCGCTGCGGTGGCCGCGACGGCGATGAGGATGGCGACGAGGTGCGCGATCAGCGGCATGGCATCGTCTACCAGGGCTTCCAGGTGGTGGAAGCAGCGTGGAAACGGATACGGCGCAGCTGTCCGCTGCGCCGTATCCGGAAACCTCAGGGAGAGATCAATCCTTCTTGTGCGTCTTCGGCTTCTTGTCGGCGCCGTCTTCCTCGGTCTGCATGACCTTGCCCGACTCGCTGATGTGGACCTTGAGGGTCTTGCCGGCGTTGGTGATCTCGGCGATGTAGATGGTCTTCTTGTCCTCGGTGGTCTTGGTGATCGATTTCACCTCGCCGCCCTTGGACTCCTTCTCGATGCGCTCCTTGACCGCCGCCGGGGTCTTGTCGAGCGTGATGGTCTCGCCGGGGGGCTTCGCATCCTTGTCGTGGCCGTTCTCGGCGGCGTAGGCGCCGACACCCAGGGTCAGCGTGAGGGGGATGGCGAGGATGCGGCGGAGCAGGTGATGCATGGGTGTCCTTGATGATGAGCAGGCGATGCCTGATCGGTGGTTCTTCAGGGGCAAGGTCGAGGGGTCTGCGAATGTTCCATGGGAAACGATCAACGCCCGGGCTGATCTGCGTATCACTTGTGACGATGCCCAGTTCCGGACCTTTCCGATGCCTGGCGGTGCTCGGCGCGGTGGCTCTGCACCCCGATTCGGCGGCCGGGGTGGAGGTCTGCGTCCGTGATCACGATGCGCCGGTCGCAGCCGTGGGCCTGGTCGAGGTGGTGGCGCCCGATGGCGCCTACGCCGGCGGCGTCACGGTAGTCGCACAGCCGGGCGGCCAGGCGGTCGGCGCCCAGGTGCTGTGGCAGGCGCCGGGAGAGCCGGTGA
>JACDEN010000678.1 GCA_013816415.1 Planctomycetota bacterium | reverse complement strand
CACGTCGCTCCCGCGGCGCTGATGGTGTCCCTGAGCAAGGGCCTCGAGCAGGAGACCCTGGCCCGGGTCACCGAGGTGCTCGGCGCCGAGATCGGTCCGCGCGATTACGGCTGCCTCTCGGGCCCCAGCCATGCCACCGAGGTGGTGGCGGGACTGCCGGTCTGCCTGGTCGTCGCCGGTTCCGCGCGCCTGTGCGACCGCGTCGTCGAACGCCTCCATGCTCCGCGCAGCCGCCTCTATACGTCCGCCGATCTCATCGGGGTCGAGATCGGCGGCGCGCTCAAGAACGTCGTCGGCATCGCGGCAGGCATCTGCGAAGGCCTCGGATTCGGCGACAATACCAAGGCAGCGATCATCACGCGCGGGCTCGCCGAGATGCGGCGCCTCGGCCGCGCCATGGGGGCGAACGACGCGACCTTCTCGGGAATGGCCGGCGTCGGCGATCTCATGACGACCTGTTACAGCCCCCACGGCCGCAACCGGGCATTGGGTTTGGCCATCGCCCGCGGCGAAAATCCCCTGGAAATGTTGAAACGATTGCACACTGTAGCCGAAGGCGCCTGGACAAGCCGTGCAGCGGTGGAACTCGGGCGTCGACACCGCGTGGAGCTACCGATCGCTTCACAGGTGGCATCCGTGATCTGGGATGCTAAACCTGTGCCCCAAGCGATGGAACAGCTCCTCGCTCGCGCCCCCAAGGAAGAAGACGCATGACTATGCCGGCTTTCCGTTCCTCCCTCTCCACGCTGGCGTCGCTGACGCTGGCTGCCGGATTCGCTGGTACCGCCGGCGCGGCCGTGTCGAACGTCGATCCCGAGCAGCAGAGAGGTCCCGACGACTTCGTGCTGAAGACGGATTTCCTCAGCAAGCAGGTCGATCGCGGCGTCGTCCGCAACGATGACACCGTCGGTCACCTCTCCGCCACCGGACGCTGGGGCTTCATCGACTCGCCCGGCACCAAGCAGGGACTCGGCGCGCACTTCGACGCCTTCTTCGCCCTCGGCGAGGATCAGAGCCAGAATCCCAAGACCAGCCCGTTCGAATGCACCGAGCTGAATTTCAAGGTCGATTACCTCTATGAGGCGCTCGATGCCTCCGATACGCCGCTGTTCCAGATCATCCCGCACTACGAATTCGTCACCTATCCCAACGTCAACGAGAAGCAGAACTATCTCAAGTATCGCCAGAACTGGGCCGGCATCGACGCCTGGTACATGCTCCCCTGGGAAGGCATCGAGATCGGCGGCGGCACCGACTGGAACCTCAACAGCGACGCGCACCTGTTCGCGGCCGCGGTCGGAGCGCGCGAATTCTACCAGGATGCGCCGTTCGATCTGGCCACCTGGCAGTTGATCAATTTCGGCAATCGCGCGTACAAGAAGTACTTCGGAGCCACCAACGACAAGAGCGGCTTCACCACGCTCGATATCGGCGGCAAGGTCACCCTGCCCCTGCCATGGAACGAGTTCTGGACCTACTTCCAGGCCCAGGCCATCTACTGGGTCGACGGCCAGGACCGCAAGGTCCTGCATGCCGCCGGCGTCGACGTCGGCGACTTCATCATCGGAATCGGCGTGGAGTGGCGCCCGGAATAGCGGCCTCTGGCACGTACGACGAGGTTCATCCCGAACCGCCGGCATCCGCCGGCGGTTCGGCATTTTATGGGCCCCGTTCCAACCGGTGCGGACCCGGCATTGACGGACCGCAGCGGCGTGGAGTCTGCGCGCATGGATGGGCCTCGAACTGCGCCTACGCACGGGAACCAAGCGGCCCGCCCCCCGTCTAATGGCCAGGAACCGATGATCGATGATCGCGCGCTCGCCCAGCGGGCCCGCGATGGAGACCACGCCGCCTACACCCAGTTGGTGGCCCACTACTCGGACCGGCTGCACGCCATGCTCCTCAACCTCGTCAACGGCGACCGCGACCTCGCGGCGGAATTCACCCAAGAGGCCTTCGTGCGCGCCTTCGACCGGCTGGACCAGTTCGAGGGGTTCAGCAGTTTCTACACCTGGCTCTACCGGCTTGCGCGCAACCGCGCCATCGACCTGCTCGAGCGCAAGCGTCCGCTGGCCCTGGCGAACGAGCATCTCGATCAGGCGGGAACCTCGCCGTCCCCGCTCGACGCGGTGGCGGAAAACGACCTGTGCGTCCATGTGCGCGCGGCGATGGCCAGGCTGTCGGCGCCGACGCGTGAACTGCTGCTGCTGCGTGAATTCGACGGCCTCGACTACGCCGACATCGCTGCGGCGCTCGAGGTGCCGCTCGGCACGGTGAAGAGCCGGCTGAATCGCGCGCGCGCCGACCTGCGCGAGATGCTCGCGGGGACCATTTCCGCAGAGGACGTGACATGAGCACGTCGGACGATCGCACACTCGACGAACACGCCTCGCTCCACCTCGATGGCGAGATCTCCGATGCCGAGTGGCAGCGGTTGTCTGCCGAGCACGGCGATGCGCTGGTCGTCGCGGTCGCGCGCGAGCGGTCGCTGCGTGGCGCCATCAGGTCGCTTCCGCGCGCCCCCGCCCCGCTGGCGGTGCGCGAGGC
>JACDEN010000677.1 GCA_013816415.1 Planctomycetota bacterium | reverse complement strand
GATCTCGACCTTCGGCACCGCGCGCGAGCGCTCCATCTGTCGGAAGCCCCAGGGGACGATGACGACGGAGAGCACCGGACAGGCGGCGACGAAGGCCCAGCCGATGGCCGGCGACGCGGCGAAGGCGACGGCGCAGGCGGCGAACGCGCAGGCGGCAGCGGCGATAGTCAGCACGCCCCAGCTGATCACCAGGAACTCGACGATCAGGAACGCTGCGCCCATCGCCAGCAGCCCGATGGCGGTGAGCACCTGCGCCCACGGATCCAGAGCCTGGACCTGATCCGGCACCGCGACCAGCGCCTCGGCGATCACGACGCCACCGTGCCGGCAGGAGTCGGCGCCGCGATCGGCCGTACCATCGGCCGCACCACAGCCCCACCATAGCGCAGGCCGACCACCAGGACCTCGGCGCCGGCGAGAACGTATTCGCCGTGCTCGCTGGTCGCGCTGAGGTCGCGCCCATCGATGGTCACCGAGCCGCTGGGGCTCAGCGCGGTGCGGGTGACGACCGTCCGGCCGATGAGGCTGGCGTCGCCCTCGGAAGCTCCCGCGCTGGTGCCGTCGATCTCGGCGGTGGCGGCGATGCGGCGCAGTGCGCGTGATTTCGGCAGGGTCGAGATCACGATCACCGCCCCGACGCTGATCACCAGCAGCGACAACAGGCTCTGCTCGAGTGCTCCGGTGAAGGCGGTTCCCCAGCCGTCCGACGACGGATGGAACTGCTCGGGATCGGGCATGAACGACAGCACCAGCCCCGATAGGCCGAGCACGATACCGACGATGGCGAGCCAGCCAGCGGTGGGGAACAGGAACAGCTCGACCGCGATGCAGCCGACGCCGAGCACCACCAGGATCACCTCGGGGTAGTTGGCGAGGTCCTGATAATATTGGCAGATGAAGAAGGCGGTGCCGAAGATCACCGCGCATGCAGTCCAGATGCCGATGCCGGGGGCCTTGAATTCGAGGAAGATGCAGAACGCGGTGATCGCTGCGAGGATGAACGACCAGCCCGAGAGCCAGCGCGCGGTGAGCTCCGTCCGGCTCGGCGACAGGTCGAGCACCTGATCCGCCGGTACGCCGAGCTTCGCGTAGACCTGCGCCAGGTCATCGACCAGCGCGGTCGCCATGCCGTTCTGCACCGCTTCGGAGGCGGTGTAGCTGACCAGGCGGTCCTTGCCGAGGATGACGATCCGGCTCTGCGGATCGACCTCGGGATGCGCGTGCTGCCAGGCCGGCAGATCGTCCTCGAGCACGAACTCCTGGCGGTCGGCGACATCGAAGCGGTAGAGCTCCTGATTGCGGGCCGTCATCTTCACCAGCTTGGCCTCGACCCAGCCCTTCTGCTTGGCCTCGCTGCGCAGCAGGGTGCGTACCACGGTCTCGATCTTCTCGGGACCGTATTCGATCTTGCCGTCGGAGCCCTGCATGATCACGCCGATGTCGCCGATGGTCGAGCGCGGGCTGAGGTAGATGTCGTCGTGCGCGTAGGCCACCATCGCGCCGCCGGAGTAGCAGCGGTTGTCGACGAACGCCACCATGCGCGGATGGTCCTTGGCGACGGCGAGCGCCGCCGCCGCCATTTCGCGCGCGGCGAACAGGGCGCCGCCATCGGTGTTCAGGTGTACGACCACGGTCTTGGCCCCGGCCTGCTGGGCATCGGCCAGCGCGCGGGCGAAGTAGCGCGCCTGCAGCGCATCGATCTCGCCGTCGATGCGGATGTAGGCGACGGATGGCGTTGCGCCGGCAGGCGCGGTCTCGGCGGCTGCGTCGAGACCGAGGGCGCCTCGGGCACACGACAGCGCCAGCAGTAGTGCGATGATGCCGAACCGGTGGACGGATCTCATGCCGCCACCATAGCTCGACGTCGGCCGCAACAATACATGGCCCTGGTAAAGTCCGCGTATCCCGGTTGTCCGGGCCTGGGCTTGGCCATGCTGGGCGCATGGCCAAGCCGTTTCCGCACCGCAATTACGCGCCGCGCCGCGCCTCGCCGCTGTCCGAGCCGACGTCGTGGGAGGGCCAGGCGGCGTGGTACGATCAGCTGCAGGGCGAAGGCGGAGACGACTTCTACGGCAAGCTCATCCTCCCGAGCGTGCTACGGCACCTGGCGGCGAAGCCGGGGGAGCGCGTCCTCGACCTGTGCTGCGGACAGGGGGTCTGCGGACGCGCGCTCGCCGCGCTCGGCGTCGACACCGTCGGCATCGACGCCAGCCCGGCGCTGATCGCCGCCGCGTCGGCGCGCGCCGGCAAGCGCGAGGCCCATCACGTCGGTGACTGCCGCGACATCCCTGTCGCGCTTGCCGCCGCGAAGATCCGTGGCTCGTTCGACCACGCCACGCTGGTGATGGCGCTGCAGGATCTCGATCCGATCGCACCGGTGCTCGAGGGATGCGCGGCGGTGCTGAAGCCGGGCGGGCGCATCGTCATCGCGCTCAGCCATCCCTGCTTCCGCATCCCGCGCCGCACCTCGTGGGGCTGGGACGAGGAGCAGGGCGTACAGTACCGGCGTCTCGACGGCTACCTGTCCCCGCAGTCGGCGCCGATCAAGAC
>JACDEN010000676.1 GCA_013816415.1 Planctomycetota bacterium | reverse complement strand
CAGAGGCCCCAGCGCGCGCTGGTCCGGTGGCGCCGAGCGTGCCGTCAACTTCTGTCGAGAGCCCGCCGACGGCGGGTTTGCACGATGCGTTGGAGCATCTGAAGAAACGGCGGCGGTGAGGAGCGCACCGCAGGTGAAGAATCATTGTCCACTGTTCGCGGAACCATCCAAATCCTCACTGAGCGCGTAACTGGAAGTTCGGGGCGGAGCGATACATTCACGGCATGGAGAGCTGCCGAGTGTGCGTGGAGTCCATGGTGGTGGGTTGCAGCGGAGTTGCAGCAGCGTTCGAGTTCATCGTGCATCCCGTAATGCCGCCGGTCATCTTTCCGTTGGAGCGAGGGGCTGATTGATAATATGAAATTCGGATCTTGTGAATTCATGACGTGTCCATCAACAAGACAATGTGTCCACTTCGCCTGCCGCCGCGCGTATCCGCGCATGGAGGACACCTGGCGGGGCATCCCCGCGTCCGCGAACGCGGCTCCGTCCACCCTATGAGGGTGGGCGAGGTACCACGGGAATCCATCACGCGGGCAGCGCCGCGATGCGGATCCGCAGCGGCGCGGCGCTGCGCGCGGGGGCGGTGATCGAGGCCACGCCGTCGACGATCGGTAACGGCACGTCGTCGAGGGTGATCGAACCGTCACCGGCGGACCAGGCGAGCTCGACGATGTGCCCGCGCCAGCAGCAGCGCGCGGTCGTCGGGAGCAGCGACCCGGGGAGGCGGTTCCGGATCGTCATGGCCGTCCCCGTCAGGCCCAGGCCGAGCGTGCCCTCCATCAGGCCCCAGATGAAGCCGCCGTTGTTCATCAGCAGGCCGTCGGCGTAGCCCGGCTTTCCGGTCGTGCCGTCGTAGGCTTCATGGAATCCGCGCTCCGTCACCGGCGTGCGCTGCGCCAGGCGCTCGAGAAAGGCGAGCAGCGTCTTCCAGCGGCCGGTGCGCGCGAGCGCGATCTGGATCGGGCCCGTGACCAGCGGCCAGGCGCCGCCGTTCCAGTAGTCCTCGGGCGCGTTCGAGCAGTCACCGGCAGCGAAATTGCCGAGCCGCACGCGGCCCGGGGTTCGCATGAGCAGAGCTTCCCGCTCGCGCTCGAAGGTATCGGCGATCGCCGCGGCCATCGCGGGGTCGGCGAGGCCGGTGATGACCGCGTGCGCGTTGTTGCCGGTGATCCAATCGTCGTGGCGCGTGCCGGAGCGGTCGATCCACGCGGCGAACGCCTGTCCGGTCCAGAAGACCGTGCGCGCGGACTCCGCCACCGCGTTCGCGCGTGCCAGCAGCGACTTCCATCCCGGAAAACCGAGTTCGCGGCACATGCCGGACAGCGCCAGCAGGGCGTGATGGTAGAACAGCGCGACGCCGAAGTCCTTCCAATCGTTCTTCGCGGTGTCGCCGATGTAGCTGACGCTCGCGCAGCTGCCGACGCCCGTGACCGGACCCGTGAGCGAGCGTCCCTCCGGCAGCAGATCGCCGTCGATGTCCTGGCGCGCGAGGCCGTCGAGGATGCGGCGGCAGGTGGGCAGGAGGTCCTCGGCGAACGCATCGTCGCCGGTGGTCTCCCAGGCGCGCACCACCATCAGCACGAATTCAGCGGCGCGGTCGAGGTCCACGCCCGGTGGGTTGAAGTTCGCGGACCGGCCATCTGGGTCGACCTGGTACGGCACGGTGCCGTCGGGCTGCACGTGGCGCGCGATCTTCCGCAGCTCGGCCAGGAACACGCCCTGCTGTGCGGGATCGCCGCACCACAGTCCGCCGCGCTCGCCGAAGAAGAGGTCGTTCATCCACGATCCGTACCACGTGCCATCGACGTTGGCGTGGTGGGTCCGATGGCCGGTGATCGACTGCGCGATGCCATTCGCGCACCGCCGGTGCAGGATCTCGAGGCCCTGCAGGCCGCTGGTCGACAATCCGAAGGGCGCGTGGTCCATGTCCGTCTCCCGCATCGGTCGATGCTGCGCGTGATCATACGCCGACCGCCGATGCCGACATCGCCGGATACGGGTCGACCATGGCCGTTTCCGTTACAGCGGGTCCGGTGGATCGGTCCTGGGGATCCCGCCGCCCGCGCTGCGCAGCCGGACGTGCGCGTCGGCGCGGATGCGCTAGGCTCGGCGCGTGGCCACCGACGATCACCCGCGGCTGCCGGACAGGGGAGTGCATCCGCCGGGGACGTCGGGTCGGTGGGTGTCGTGCGAGCGCGGCGGCGTCCTGGCCAAGGCCGGTGTGGTGTGCCTGGGCATGGGCGGGAACGTCCCAGGCTACCGCATCGAGCGGCCGCTGTCGCTCGATCATATCGTGATCATCACCACCGCCGGGGAGGGATGGCTCGATGCGGGCGACGGCCGCCGCTGCGTCGGGATGGGATCGATCGTGCTGCTTCCGGCGGGCGGCGCGCACGCGTACGGGGTCGACCGCGGTTCCTGGCAGCTGGTCTGGCTGCACATCGACGGGAGGCGCCGCCTCCCAGGGCTTCCGACCCGGGCCGTGATCCGACCGATCCGCTCGACCCTCGCGTCCGCGATCGCCGGCCTCGCCGAGGAACATGCGGGAC
>JACDEN010000675.1 GCA_013816415.1 Planctomycetota bacterium | reverse complement strand
ACCGGAGGCCGCGCTGCCGCTCTACCATTCCTTCTGCGAACGGTTGTCGGCCGACTGCGGAGCGCCAGTGGCAGTCGGACGGTTCGGGGCGGACATGCGGGTTGAATCGATCAACGATGGACCGGTGACGATCCTCATCGACAGCCGCGCGCGCGAATAGCGGAGGGGAGCAGCGCCTGCTAACGGTGGCGCCGCACCCGGCGGACGCGTCGCCGCTGCGATGTCGACGCGTTCGGTTCGTCGTCGACCATGTCCTCGCTGGGACTGGTCTCGGTCTGGGCGCGTTTGTCTGGGAGCTTCGGTTCGCGTCCCTGCGCCAGCGCTTCGAGAGCGGCGACCACCGCAGCGCCGTGCGGCAGGCGCTCCTCGGGGTTGCGCGCGAGCATGAGCTGCAGCAGGACGCGGCAGTCCTGCGAGATCGATTCGGGGAAGAACACCGGTTCAGTGGCGGCGCGGACGATCAGGTCGATGACCGTCTCGCCGGTGTGCGGTGGCCGTCCGGCGAGCATGTAATAGAGGGTCGCGCCGAGGCTGTAGACATCGCTCGCGGGGGTCGCGGTGCGCGGATTCCGGCTCTGTTCCGGGGCGCTGAATTCCGGCGTGCCGACGATCATCAGCTTCTTGCCGGCCGAGGTGCTGCCAACGCCGTCGAGCCGGTCGCGCACCAGTCCGAGATCGAGCAGCTTCGCAACGCCGTTCTTGTTGACCAGGATGTTGTCGGGCTTGACGTCGCGGTGCACCAGCGAGTGCTGGTGCGCGTATCCGAGCGCGGATGCGATCTGGTAGGTGATGTGCAGCGCCATCGAGCGCTTCATCGGCCCTTCGCCCTGCATCGTCGCCGAGACCGTCTGGCCCGAGACGTATTCCATCGAATAGCAGTAGAGCTGCTTCTCGGGATCGGCCTGGGCATCGTGGCAGATCGCGAGGTGCTGATGGTTGAGCCGCGCGGTGGCGCGGGCCTCGCGCAGGAAGTCCTCGACCGCGGCCGGGTTGCGCAGCTGGTGCGGATGCAGGATCTTCAGCGCCACCGCCCGGTTGAGCGACTGCTGGCGCGCCAGGTAGACGGTGCCCATGCCACCACGTCCGAGCAGACGCTCGATGACGTAGCCGAAGACGACGGTTCCGGATTTGAGATTCTCGACCATGTCAGCGTTCCAGGTGTACCACGGATGTCGGGTCGGTCCATGCCGCGGCCGCGTGTGCGTGAGACGCGTCCCCCTGGATCCGCGGCGCGGCGGGCCATCATGCGCGCATGACGAACGTGTCGCCGTCGCGTTGGCAGGTCCGGGCGGTGGCGATGGCAGCGGCGCAGGCCGGCGGTCGCGCCGCCGCGGCATCGTTCCGCCGCTCCGATCTGCGCGTCGAATGGAAAAGCGACGAGAGCCCGGTGACGCGCGCCGACCGCGAATCCGAGGTCGCCTGCCAGGCGGTCATCCACGCCGCCTTCCCCGACGACGCCTGGCTCGGCGAGGAGACCGGCGAGAGCGGCGGAGGCAGCGGACGCAGCGGACGCCGCTGGATCGTCGATCCGATCGACGGCACCCGCAATTTTGTCCGCGGGATCCCGCTGTGGTCGACCCTGGTCGCCTGCGAAGAGGAGGACGCCGCCGGACGCCGCGTCATCGCGTCCGCGGTGAACCTGCCGGTGCTGGGCGAACTGT
Organism: Planctomycetota bacterium; assembly: GCA_013816415.1. GTDB lineage: Bacteria > Planctomycetota > UBA11346 > UBA11346 > UBA11346 > JACCZE01. Next base: position 893 of record JACDEN010000675.1, on the reverse strand, counting down.
ACGACGCGGTGCTCGGCGGCGGCGCGCGCTGCAACGGCGCCGCGATCGCGGTGTCGGAGGTCGCGTCCCTCGCCGACAGCCTGTTCTGCTACGAGACACCCGCGTGGTTCCAGCGCCATGGCCTGGCCAGCGTGTTCGACCGCCTGTGCCACGGCAGCGCGCTGCAGCGGGGCGGCGGTGACGCATTCTACCATATGCTGGTGGCATCCGGTCGTGCCGAGCTGGTGGTCGAGCCGCAGCTGAGCGTGTGGGATGTCGCGGCGACCTCGCTCGTGGTCAGCGAAGCCGGCGGCCGCTTCACCACGCTCGATGGGGGCGTCGACATCCGCGCTGGCAACGCCGTGATCACCAACGGCCGTGTCCACGATGAGGTCCTGACGCTGATCCGCGCATCCGCTGGATAGCGGCAGGAAACCCTTCCGCGGGGGCGGCGCAGCGCCATCATCGGGCCATGAGCCGATCCGTCCGCACGCTGTCGTGGTCGCCTGTGCTTCCCGTGCTGGCCCTGCTGGCAATTGGCGGATGCGTCAGCGCCGCGACCGTCGCCGAGTACATCGCCCAGGTCGACGCCAGCATCCCCGCGGATGAGATGCAGGACCCGGGCAATCCCGCGCGGGCGAAGGCGATCGACGGCCTGCTCCAGGAGGATCTCGGGCTCGGCGCGTCCGAGACCGCGGACCTCCGGCTCGAGCTCGCCGAGGCGTGGCTCGACGCGCTCGACCCGGATCAGGCCGAGAAGACCCTGGCTGCGGTGCTCGCCGGGAAAGAGCTCTCTCCGCCGCAGCGCGAACGCGCCGGCCTGGCGTGGGTGGCGGCGTGGCAGGTGCGCCTGGTCTGCGCTCCGGATCCTGCCGCGCTCGCGTCGCCGCTCGCCACCATCGCCGTCTTCGGTG
>JACDEN010000125.1 GCA_013816415.1 Planctomycetota bacterium | reverse complement strand
TCATGTCTTACTTCGCCTGGTTGAAGGTCTTGCCGTCGCGGCGGCGGATGATGAAGACGTTGTTGCGATTCTTGCGGGTGCGCGTCTTGAGCCCGTCGACCAGGCCCCACGGCGAGCAGTGCTGACGGCCGCCGTTGGTGTGGCCTTCACCACCGCCCAGCGGATGCGCGATCGGATTCATGGCGTTGCCGCGCACGGTCGGGCGGATGCCCAGCCAGCGCGAGCGGCCGGCCTTGCCGATGTTGCGCAGGTTGCAGTCGGCGTTGCCGATCATGCCGACGGTCGCGCGGCAGCGCGCATGCACGCGACGCAGTTCGCCCGAGGGCATGGCGAGGATGGCGTAATCGCCGTCGATCGCCATCAGGCGCGCGAACGCGCCGGCGGCGCGCGCCAGCTGGCCGCCCTTGCCGGGCTGCAGTTCGACATTGTGGACCTCGAGGCCCTGCGGGATGTAGCGCAGTTCCATCGCGTTGCCGACGATCGGCTCGCCCGCTGCGCTGAAGCTCTGCACCTTCGAACCGACGCCGAGGCCCTTGGCCGCGAGCATGTAGCCCTTGGAGCCGTCGCTGTATTGGACCAGCGCGATGCGGCAGTTGCGGTTCGGGTCGTATTCGATGGCGCTGATGGTGCCCGCGAGGTCGATCTTCGAACGCTTGAAATCGACCAGGCGGTACTGGCGGTCGTGGCGGCCGCCCTTGTGGCGAACCGTGATGCGGCCCTGGTTGTTGCGACCGGCGTGATATTTCAGGCGGACGACGAGCGTCTTCTCGGGAGCACCCTTGGTGACCTCGGCGAAATCCGGGATGGTCGCGAAGCGCGCACCGGCGGACGACGAACTGAGTTTGCGGTACGCCATGTCAGACTCCCTCGATCTTCTGGCCTGCGACCAGGCGGACGACGGCCTTCTTCCAGGCCGACGTCATGCCCGGCAGGCGGGTGCGCATCTTGCGGTATTTGCCGCGGCAGTTCATGGTGTTCACCGCGACGACCTTGACCTTGAACAGGGTCTCGACCGCTTCCTTGATCTGCGTCTTGTTCGCCTTCGGGTTGACCTCGAAGGTGTACGAGCCGAGCTTGTTCTGGATGTGGACCGACTTCTCGGTCACCAGCGGGCGCTTGATGATGTCGTAGGGATTCATGCGAGCTCCTTCACCAGCGCGTCGAGGGCGCCTTTGGTGAAGATCAGGTTGGCGTGCTTGAGGACCGCGCCGGCGTTGAGATTGCGGCGCTCGGAGACGGTGACCTTGGCGAGATTGCGCGCGGAGAGGCAGAGATTGGGCTGATTGTCCTCGCTCACCAGAAGGGCTCCCTTGCCGGCGAGTCCGATCTTGCTGAGGAACTTGGCGATCTTGGCGGTCTTCGGCTGGTCGAGCTTCTCGAGCCCGGACACCGCGCAGATCTTGCCCTGTTCGAGCTGATAGCGCACCGACGACATCAGCGCAGCCTGCCGGCTTTGGCCGGGCAGCTGATACGAATAGTCGCGAGGCGTCGGGCCGTGGGCGCGACCGCCACCGACCCACTGCGGCGAACGGGTCGAACCCTGGCGCGCGCGGCCGGTACCCTTCTGGCGCCACGGCTTCTTGCCGCCGCCGGCGACTTCGCCGCGGTCCTTGGTCTTATGCGAACCCTGGCGCAGGCTGGCGAGGTGCGCGATCAGCGCCTCCTTCAGCAGGCCCTTGCGCACGGTCTTGTCGAGCTTGGCCGGATCGAGGTCGATCTCGCCCGCCTTGGCTCCGTCGATGTTGAAAATCGTGATTTTTGCCATGGTGGATTCCTTACGACGCCTGCTTGATGGCGATCAGGCCGCCGGTCGGTCCGGGGACCGCCCCGCGCAGGACCACCAGGTGCTGTTCAGCGTCGATGGAAACGATCTTGAGATTCTTGACGGTGACCTGCTCGTTGCCCCAGTGGCCGGCCATGCGCTTGCCCTTCCAGACGCGGCCTGGATCCATGCGGCAGCCGATCGAGCCGGGGGTGCGATGGCCCATCGCGCCGTGGGTCATCTTGTGGCCGCCGAAGTTGTGGCGCTTGACCACGCCGGCGAATCCGCGGCCCTTGATCAGGCCAGAGACGTCGACCAGCTTGGCCAGGTCGAGCATCGCCACGGTGCGCTTGGCGCCCGCCTTCTTCAGGTCGGATTCGCTGCCATCGACCGGAATTTCACGCAGGAAACGTCGCGGAGCGACATCCGCCTTCTTGTATTCGCCAGCGAGCGCCTTGTTCGGCTTGCGCTTCTTCGGGCCGACGGCGACCTTGATCGCATCGTGTCCGTGCTTGCCAGCGGTCTTGACCTCGACGACTTCGTTGGGCAGCACCTGGATGACGGTCACCGGCACCACGACGTCTCCGTCGAATACGCGGGTCATGCCGACCTTGGTGCCGTAAAGGATGTTCGCGGGGCGCGTGTGCACCGCCGACGACTGGGCGATCTGCTTGGTGTGGGTGGGGGGCGCTGCGGCCATGGCTTACCTCACCGTCTGCTTGATGGTGATGTCGACGCCGGCGGGAACGTCGACCTTCGAGAAGACGTCGTTGGTCTTCGCGGTCGGCTCGAGGATCTCGATGATCCGGGCGTGGGTCCGCAGTTCGAACTGTTCGCGCGACTTCTTGTCGATGTGCGGCGAGCGCTGGACGGTGAAGCGCTCGATCTTGGTCGGCATCGGAACCGGACCGGCAACCTTTGCGCCGGTGCGCTTCGCCGTGTCGACGATGTCCTGCGCGGCTTTGTCGAGGATACGGTGATCGTACGCCTCGAGGCGGATCTTGATCTTTTCTTTCACAACGACTCCCACGACGCCAGGTGCGTCGAGTCAGCTGGTTCGCGTTCCCAGGGGCGGTCGGCGAGGAAGCTGCGGTGGGCCCATATGACCTGGTCGCTCGCTACCGGCTGCGGCCTTGAGGGCTGCGCCGGGATGCAACCGCGCGCCTGGGACGGGCTTGTGTCCGAGGTGCGGCCCCTAGAGGTCCGGGATCTTGCGACCCGGACATGGGTGGAGGGGCGAAGGGTATGAGGTCCGCCTGGTGAGCAAGATAAACTTGTCTCTTCTCAGGGGCTTCGCCCCTACGGCCCTGCGGGCCTACCCCCGGGCTTTGTCGGGGCACGGTTTCGCCGGATGAGCCGGCGAAACCGTGGGCGGATGGGCTTCGCCCATTGTATCCGCCCACCGCCCCTTGGCGCCCGACCCATCGCTGCGCGACGGGGCCCCTGACTGGAGGCAGCGACAGGCGGTGGCGACCCGACACAGGTCTTCGATCGGCCGGAAGAAACTCGGGGGCCAAGATGCTTGCACCATGCGATGGGACGCCAACCTCGTTCCTCCCCATGCCCCGGCGCATCCTCACCACCTCCGCTCTGCCTTACGTGAATGGCCACATCCACCTAGGACACCTCGTCGAGTATCTCCAGACCGATATCTGGGTGCGTTTCCAGCGTCTCGCCGGCAACCGGTGCGTCTATGTCTGCGCCGACGATACCCATGGCACCGCGACCATGATCCGCGCCCGCCAGGAAGGACGCAGCGAGCAGGAGATTATCCGCGACATGGCGAAGGCCCATCAGGACGACTTCGCGGCGTTCGACATCCGCTTCGACCACTACGGGTCCACCGACAGCTCCTCGAACCAGGTGCTGGTCAACGAATTCTGGGCGGCCCTGCGCGCCGCCGGCCGCGTGGTCGAGAAGGACGTCACCCAGCTCTTTGATCCCAAGGCGGGTACCTTCCTTGCCGACCGCTTCGTTCGCGGGACCTGCCCGAATCCCGCCTGCCGCTCTCCGGATCAGCCCGGCGACAGCTGCGACAAGTGCGGCACCACCTACAGCCCGACCGACCTCATCGATCCCGTGAGCACGCTCTCGGGAGCGAAGCCCGAGCTGCGCTCGGCGCGCCACTACTTCGTCCAGCTCGAGCCGTTCCACGCCTTCCTCGACCAGTGGACGCAGTCGGGGGCGGTCCATCCCGACATCGCGAAATGGCTGAAGAACACTTTCCTCGCCGACGCGCTGCGCGACTGGGACGTCAGCCGTCCGGCGCCGTATTTCGGCTTCGAGATCCCAGACGCTCCCGGCAACTACTTCTACGTCTGGCTCGACGCGCCGATCGGCTACATCGCCGCGACCAGGGACTGGTGCAACGCGACGGGCGAAGACTACCGGCGCTGGTGGAAGGATCCGTCCTGCGAGGTCCACCACTTCATCGGCAAGGACATCACGTATTTCCACACCCTGTTCTGGCCGGCGATGCTCCAGACCGCCGGCTACGCGCTGCCGAAACAGGTGCACATCCACGGGTTCCTCACCGTCGACGGCGAGAAGATGTCCAAGAGCAAGGGCACCTTCATCCGCGCGCGCACCTACCTCGAGCACCTGGATCCCGCCTACCTCCGCTATTTCTACGCCTCGAAACTGACGGCGAAAGCCGAGGATATCGACCTCAATCTCGAGGAGTTCGCCGCCAAGGTGAACAGCGACCTGATCGGCAAGGTGGTCAACCTGGCGAGCCGGACCGCGCGTTTCATCCCCGCGCTCAGCGCGGTCTATCCCGACGACGGCGGCCTGTTCGCCGCCGGCGCGGCCGAATCGGCCGCCATCGCCCAGGCTTATGACGAGGGCGACTTCAACCAGGCGATGCGTCGCATCATGGCGCTCGCGGACCGCGCCAACGAGTACGTCGAGAAGGCGGCACCCTGGGCGCTCAAGAAATCCGCGGCGACGAATCCCGCCGATGCCGAGCGGCTGGCGCAGGTGTGCACGGTGTCGCTCAACCTCTTCCGTCAGCTCGCAGGCTACCTGGCGCCGGTCTTGCCGCGGCTCGCGGACCAGGCGGGAACGCTGCTGGGCAGACCGATCGCCGCCTGGTCGAATGCGGACGCGCCGGTGGTCGGCGTGCCGGTGGCCGGGTTCGCGCGCATGCTCGACCGGGTCGATCCCGCGAAGGTCGCCGCGATGGTCGCCGGCGGCCGGCTCGAGGATCCCGCTCCGGCGAAGGCGGCGGCGGCCACAGGATCGTCCACCGCCCCGATCACCGTCCCCGCCCACGAGGTCGAGCTGACCGTGCCGCTGGACGAGATCGAGACGGAGAGCGACAGCGCGGCGCTGCGCGACGAGCCGCTCGCCGCGGTGATCGATTTCGCGGCGTTTTCGCGCGTGGACCTGCGCGTGGCCGAGGTGCTGGCGGCCGAGGACGTGCCCAAGGCGAAGAAGATCATCAAGCTCACGCTCGGCCTCGGCGGCAGCGAGCGCCGGACGGTCTTCGCCGGCATCAAGTCGGCGTACAAGCCCGAGCAGCTGGTCGGACGCCTGATCGTCTTCGTCGCCAACCTCGAGCCGCGCAAGATGTCCTTCGGCGTCTCCGAGGGCATGGCGCTGGCTGCCGGACTGGGCGAACAGGAGATCTTCCTGCTCAGCCCGGACACCGGCGCGAAGCCGGGCATGCGCATCCACTGACGGGCTGTCGAAGCACTCCCGGTCTGGGGGTGAAGGCACCCATCTGCCGCTATACTTTGCACCTGTGCCCGACGACACCGCACCGCAGCCGCGCCGCAACGTCCTGGTCGTGGATGACAACCAGGGCGATTTCATCCTCCTGCGCGAAGCGTTCGCCACCACCTCCGAGCCGGTCGACCTGCACCATGTGCCCGACGCGCAGAGCGCGATCCGCTACCTCGACCGCCAGGATCCCTACGCCGCGGCCGCGAGCCCGAACCTGGTGCTCATCGATCTCGGCCTGCCCCCTCCAGGCGGCAAGGCGGTCCTGCAGCATCTCCGCAAGGTCCACCGCCAGATCCCGGCGGTGGTGCTGACCGGCTCGACCCGTCGCCTCGACCGCGACGAATGCATGCATCTGGGAGCGGTCCACTACGCGGTGAAACCCTGCTATTTTGGCGATTATCTCGCGCTCGTCGGCTTCATGACCACGTACATGCGCCACCGCGGCTCCGACCATCCGCACGATACGCCGACGCCCCGGGGCAGCGCGATCCTCCAGGCCTAATAGGGTGCTGAAAACGCACCCTGTCGAGGGCGAAGGGGCGTTCCGCCCCCTGGACAAAATGTCAAAGCGCATGAATCACCGGAAGAATAGCGACTGCACGTCGCGCCGGGAATTCATGAGCGCCTAGCAGGCTGCTGTTTTTCAGCCGCCGGCTAGATGCCGTGGCGGTGCAGGCTCGGAGCATCAATCCTTCAGCCGAACGCTCGAGCCCCTAGGGTCGGCTCATGCTTTCCGCGCACCGCATCGAGGATTTCCGCCGCGGCTTCATCTACGACGCGTGGGCGAATGCGCGCGTGGCTGCATGTCTCGCCGCATCGGCGCCCACCGACGCGGCCCGCTCGCGCTGGAACCACATCATCGATTCCAAACGGGTGTGGCTCGCCCGCGTGCGCGGCGACGAGGTCGATCACGTCGCTTCCGCGGATCGTTCGTTCGAGGAGGCCGCCGCGCTGCTCGTCGAGGTCGAGGCTGGATGGGCCGAGGTCCTGAGCGAGATGAGCGGTGCGGAACTCGATCGGGTGGTGACCTTCCACAACCGTCAGGGAGTTCCGCAGGCGGACACGCTCTCGGATATCCTGCAGCAGGTGGCGCTGCACGGCGCGTACCACCGCGGACAGATCGTCGCGATGGCCAAGGCCTCCGGAGCGACGCCCCCAGCTACTGATTTCATCGTCTTCGCGCGCGAGCAGAACCGCCCTCCCGGGGACAGCCGCAAGATGCCGGCAGTCGCTTTCGGACGGACGGGACACTAGCAGGCTGTTGAAGAACAACCGCCTGCTAGACGTTCATGAATCCCTGGGGCGTCCTGCGGCCGCTATTTTCCCAGGAATTCATGAACTTCCATTCTTTGTCCAGGGGGCAGAGTGCCCCCTTCAACCCCCGCAGTGTGTTTTTCAACACCCTGCTAGGTCACTTCTTCTTCGGGTCCTTGGGTTCGGGCTTCGCCAGCGCCGCTTCGAGCGCCTTGACCTTCTCGGCGAGCTGGCTCTCGAGATCCGCGATGCGCTTCTCGAAATCGCTCTTCTGGGTCTCGGCGTCCTTCTTCTGCTTCGCGGCATCGGCCTGCGCCGTCTCGACGTCCGCCTTGAGCGTGATCACCTGCGCTTCCGCCTTGTCGGCGCGCCCGCTGGCGGCGTCGGTCTTCTTCTTCTGATCGTCGCGATCCCTGGCCATCTGGTCGAGCTGGCCCTGGACGGTCGCCGTGGCGGCGTTCGCGCTCTGCAGCTTGGCGATCATCACGCCCGAGACGATCAACGACAGCAGCAGCACCGCACCGAGGATCATCGGAAGTTTCGAGGCAAATCCTCGGCCTTTCGCCGCCGAGGCCTCATCGTCGCGCTCCTCGTCCTCATCGGCGGTGTCGGATGCGCGCGCCTTGGACGGGACC
>JACDEN010000674.1 GCA_013816415.1 Planctomycetota bacterium | reverse complement strand
AGGTGCGGCGGTTCGAAGTGGAAGCTGGTCTCGCGGAACTGCTTCTCGATGAACGGCACGTCGAAGCTGGTGCCGTTGAAGGTGACCAGCAGCTGGTACCCCTTGATCGCCTCGCGGAATTTCTCCAGCGCCTCGTCGCCCGGCTGCGGGCGTCCGGCGACGAACACCCGCGCGGTCACGCCGTCGGCCAGGCCGATCACGGTGATCTGGTCGTAGCCGGGCGTCAGGCCGGTGGTCTCGATGTCGACCAGCGCGATGCGCGCGGGTTCGCAATACCCCTGCCACAGGCGCCACAGCTCGCGGTCGGGCCAGTTGGTCCGGAACCAGGCGAGATCCTTAGTCAGGTGCGCCTGCTGGGCCTCGTTCACCGACTCGAGCAGACGCTGACAGCGGCCCGCTCCGATGACCTCGGCAACCTCGTCGGGGTGCTTGCGCAGCAGGTCCCACGAGGTGATCCCATGGCCCCACACCGTGCGCTCCATCTCCTCGGTCATGCCTTTGGCGAAGATGAAGCTGCTGGTGAGCATGCGTCCCCCGATGAACCAGTATGGTGCCAGGAACGGGGGTACCGCAAGATGTTGTTATCGCCGTTCTTTTTCTCAGGGGCTTCGCCCCTACGGCCCAGCGGGCCTACCCCCGGGCTTTGTCGGGGCTCGGTTTCGCCGGCAGAGCCGCCGAAACCGTGGGCGGATGGGCTTCGCCCATTGTATCCGCCCACCGCCCCTCGGCGCCCGCGATGGGCCCCCTGCCTGAGCAGTTCCACCTTTTCAACAATCGTCAGGCGTCTGGCGGCAGCTGCCGCACGGCGTGCGCATTGCTCGCCTCCCACTCCATCTACGGTGCGGGGATCATGAAATTCCCGAACTTCTCGCTGCCCGGCTCCGATGGCAAGACCCACACGCTGAAGGACCACCTCGGAAAGCCGCTGGTCGTGTACTTCTATCCGAAGGACAACACCACCGGCTGCACCAATCAGGCCTGCGCCTTCCGTGACGCGCACGCGCGTCTGCGCAAACTCGGCGTCACCGTGATCGGCGTCAGCCCAGACAGCATCGCCAGCCACGGCCGCTTCATCGCCAAACACACCTTGCCGTTCCTGCTGCTGGCGGATGAGGATCATGCGCTCGCAGAAAAGCTCGGCGTGTGGGCCGAGAAGAAACTCTACGGGCGGACCTATCTCGGCATCGTGCGCTCGACCTTCCTGATCGGCGCCGACGGCACCGTGCTCGAAGAGTGGCGCTCGGTGAAGGTGCCTGGGCACATCGACGCGGTGATCGAGGCGGCGAAGCGCACCTCATAGCCGCAGCGTCGCACGGACCCCCGGGCGACCTGAGCCGCGCCACTGGCCGCACCCGCACCGGCGGGTAGGCTCGCCAGACTCCGGCGAGCCATGGCCCATTCCCCCCACCGACGTCGACGCTGGCTGTTTCCCATGGCGGTGGCCGCGATGCTCGCGATCAGCTGGTGGGCCTTCAAGCGCATGCCGACACCGACCCTGGTCGGGCACGAACGAGTCGCCTCCGGCGTCACCGTGACCTCATCGTCGTCGACGCCGTCCGCCGACTGGACGATCCATCTGCGCCTCGATCCATCGATGAAGCCGCCCGGACAGGGCTGGATCCTGCACGAGGGCAAGCAGGTCGGCGACGGCTACGAACTGCACTGGCTGCCCGAGAAGCTCGGGCTGCAGATCCTGCGCGCTCCCGATCATCTGCTGCTCGGCACCTCGCGGCTGTCACGCATGCCGCGCACCGTCGAATTCGTCCGCCGCGGTCCATGGCTGATGGTGCGCTGCGACGCGAAGCTGGTGCTCACCTGCCTCGACCCGCTCGGGGCGCCGCAGCGCGACGAGGCAGCCGCCTCCGGCGGATACCAGGCATGGGGCTGCACGCCCGTCGGTAGCATGGGCGACACGGCGATCACCGTCGAGGACGACCGCGACCAATCGGATGCCGACATCGCCGCCGACATCCCCAGCGAGGACGATCCGCGCGAGCACGATGCGGTCGCGCTGGTGCGCCAGGTGCTGATGACCGATCCGACCAAGGCCTCGGCCCGCGACATCGAGGCGGTGTTCGGCGCGGCAGCGCAGGCGCTGTCGCAGCTGCCGGCCGGTTCGGCGCCGCACCTGCGCCTGCGGCATTGGCTCGCGCTGGGCGAGATCCAGCTGGCCCTCGCGCGCCCCGACGATTTCGAGGGCGCCGAACGCGCCAGCGACGCGGTCGACCAGCTGGCGATGCTGTGCGCATCCGAGCCGGTGCCCGAGGCGGCGGGCATCCTGATGTCGCTGTTCCCGCGGCTCGCCTACAACGCGTGCTTCCGTCCATCGTATCCCGATCCGCCGGCGCACGTGCTCGGCAACCGCTCGATGTGGATGCGCGTGCTCGGCGCGGCCGCCGTCGCGGCGCATGCCAACGCCAGCCCAGCCATCGGCGACGACCTGCAGTTCCAGCTGCGGTTGCTGATCCATGCCTGCGGGTGCCTGCAGACCCCGGCGGTGAAATCGCTGAAGTCGGCGGCCGATGCCGCGCGGGACGCGCAGCCGCAGCCGAGCCC
>JACDEN010000673.1 GCA_013816415.1 Planctomycetota bacterium | reverse complement strand
CATCACCGGCCATCTGATCGAGCCGATCGGCAAGGGCCCCTTCCCGGCGGTGGTGTTCAATCACAGCCACGGCGGCACCTACGAGCATGGCGCCGCCGAGGTCTTCCACACCGCGGCCGAACGGCCGGGCGTGATCCCCGACGCCGAGTCGCCCGCGCTCGCGTTCGTCCGCCGCGGCTACGCGGTGCTGGCGGTGGATACCTACGCCTTCGGGGCGCGCGCCGGCGCAGGTCCGAAACCGGACGAGGTGGGAAACGACGGCGAGCACACGCTGTTCAAGACCTTCCTCTGGCTCGGCCGCAGCATGTGGGGGATGATGGTGCGCGACGATCTGGTGGCGCTCGACTGGCTGTGCGCGCAGCCGCAGATCGACGCCACCCGCATCGCCGCCACCGGACTCAGCATGGGCTCCACGCGTAGCTGGTGGATGGCGGCGCTCGATGATCGCGTGCACGCGATGGTCGGAGTGTGCTGCCTGACGCGCTACACCGAGCTGGTGCGCGCGGGCGCACTGTGGGAGCACGGCATGTACTATTTCGTGCCCGGCATGCTGCGCCATTTCGACAGCGAAGCGGTGGTCGCGCTGATCGCGCCGCGTCCCTGCCTGATGCTCAACGGCGCGCGCGACGGCGGCTCGCCCGCACCCGGGATCCGCCGCATCGACCGCGTGGTGCGCCGCGTCTATCGCCTGTACGGAAGCCCCGGGTCCTACCGCTCGATCATCTATCCGGGCGTCGGACACACCTACACGCCGGAGATGTGGCGCGAGACGCTGGCGTGGCTCGATGCTGCGCTGCGACCAGTCGCACCCGCGCCGGCACGCGCCCACCGGAAGAGTGGACGCGCACGGGCGCGCTGATCCTCACTCGCCGATCAGGTAATACATCGTGCCAGGCAGCAGCGTGATCGCATTCGCATGGCCCGCGCCCGCAGCGCTGGTGTCGGGATAGCCGTTGGCGTCGAGCGGAGTCACCGCCAACGCGGCCGCATCGGCGCGCCCGAGGCTGACCGATCCGGAGAACGCCCGCACCACCACCGGCGGCCCGCCGATCGACGCGATCGCACGTAGCCCGGTACCAGGGGCCGACCACCCGAAGTTCGACTCCTCGGACATCACCTGCAGCAGCATGCGCTTCGATTGCGTGAGCGGACGCCCGTCGAGCGCCACCACCACCACCGCTCCGTACTCGAAGCCGGCGGCGACGCGCACGCATCCGAGCGCGATCGGCGCCTGCGCCAGGAATCCCGTCGCCCCCTGCGCCATCGGCGTATCGATGGTCACCAGCCCGCGCTGGTGGTTCCACGCGAGCTGCGCGGTGGTGCTGGTGACGACGCCGGCGGCGCGGTCGATGCGCTTCGCGAGGTCGGCGATGATCGCGGGCGCGGCGGCCTCACCCACGGCGACCTCGACGCGGCCGACGAGATAGGCGAGGGGATCGATGGCGGTGACCGCTGCGGCCGCGACCGTCGCGCCGGTGGGCACGTCGCGGGCGCGCAGGTCGTCGAGACTCGCGGCGGCGACCACCGGCGAGCCCTTGAGCGCGAACAGGTCGGCCAATGCCAGATGCACCGACACCACCGGATCGCCAGGCGCGACCATGCCCGTGCGGTACATCAACGCGGCGGCGGGGAACTGCCCCATGATCGCCGGATCGTGGATGCCGAATTTACCGATGGTCTGGTCCCAGGTGCGGCTCGAGGTGGCGAAGAAGCAGAACCCGTCGGTCCCCTGCAGCGCGCCGTAGGCGGCGGCGATCAGCGGCATATCGGCGCGGAAGCGGTTCGGCTGGGTCCAGCCGATCTCGCTGATGATCGCCGGCTTGCCGTCGTACGTGATATCCATGATCGGCAGGGCGGGCGAGCGCCCCTTCGCCTCGGCCTCGGTGGGATCGAAGCGCAGCGCGCAGGCGTCGTCGTAGCGTTCGCCGGCGTTCACCGAGTAGCCGACGCGGTCGCTGCCGACATGCGGTCCGCCGTAGTAGCCGTGGTGGTCCATCATGTCGCAGGTCGCGACGCTCCACTTGTCGAGCGGACCGAGCAGCCGCGCATCCGCCGTGATCCAGTTCGAGCCGCAGACGCTGCCGCGAAAATGCAGCTTTTCTCGCAAGTAGTCCCGGGTGCCGGCGTAGAACTCGCGCTGCAGCTCGGCCAGGAAGCGCGCGTTGGCCTGGGCGCGCGCATCCTTGCGCTGGGTGAGATCCCACATCGGCAGCAGGCCAATGCGTCCATTGGCGGCGTCGTCGCCCTGGACCGGAGCGCCGCCCCAGGCAGCGAGCACCTCCGCGACGCTGCTCCCGGGCTTGGTCAGCGAGCGCGCGAAACGCTGCTCGAACTGCGCCATCACCTCGGCGGGAATGGCCTTGTACGGGGTGAAGGTCCAGAACAGGCACGAGTCCTCGTTCACCAGCTCGGCGATCGCCACCGCCGGATCGTCGGCGATGGTCAGCCCGGTGTACGGATTCGCCGTCGCCAGGAGCGCCTTCCACCAGCCGCGATAGATCGCCTGGAACCGTTCGTCGATGTAGAGCAACGCGAAGGGCACTGATCCCTGATAAC
>JACDEN010000124.1:6248-7390 GCA_013816415.1 Planctomycetota bacterium | reverse complement strand
GTGCTGGTCGAACAGCGCCGTGCCGAGGTTGTTGAGCGCGTCGGCGTAGGTCGGACAGAGGCGGATCGCGATCCGGTACTGTGCGATCGCCTCCCCGGTCCGACCCAGATCGGCGAGGGCGTTGCCGTAGCTGTTGTGCGCCTCGGGGTAGTCGGCTTTGAGCGCGAGGGCTCTTTCGTAATGGACGAGAGCCTCCGGCGCGCGGCCGGCCGCCGCGAGCATCGCGGCGGCGTTGACGTGCGCGCGCGGATTGCCAGGCCGCTCGCGCGCCACCTGTTCCCACATGCCGAGCGCCGAATGGTAATCCTGGTTGCGTTGGATGGTCGCAATCGCGTAGGCGCTGACCGCAGCGATCATCAGCCCCGCCAATGCCAGGCGGCCCCCAGGCGCCATCCGCGCTCGCAGCCATTCGCCGCCGATCACCACCAGCGCGATGATCCCCATCAACGGCACGTACATGCGATGCTCGACCGCCAGATCTGGACGCGGCACCAGGCTCGATGACGGCGCCAGGTTCAAGGCTACCCACGCGACCAGGAAGCCGACGGCCGGGAATCGCCACAACGCCCATGCGCCGGCGGCCATCATCGTGACGACGACCAGCGCATACGGGACGATATCCGCCGCCGACTGCGCGATCGGCCACGCATAATCCAAGCACAATCCGCTCAGCCACACCGACAGCCGCAGGTAGTGGATGATGACCGCGAATTCGGACTGCGCGTACTCCGTCGACGTCATCGTCTGGCTGCCCCCGGCGACCGGCAGCGCGCCATGCGATCCGATATCCATGGTATGGAACAGGCTCGCCATGTGTCCGACGTTGAACAACCACAGCCATCCCATGCCCGCATACAGCGGCCAACCGCGCCTCAGCCAGGCGCTCCACGGACCGCCTTGGAAGATCCGCTCGTACAAGAGCACCACGAGCGGCATCGCGACCAGGTGCGGCTTGCAGTCGAGCGCCATCGCCAGGCACAGCACCGCGATCGCCTGCCAGACCAAGCGCGCGCGCGAGGCGTGGCTGCGCGCGACGGCGTACAGCGCGACCATCTGGAACATCGCCATCATCGACTGCGCGCGCTGGATGACGTAGGTGACGCCCTCGGTCTGGAGCGGGTGGACCACGAACAGCGCGGCGA
>JACDEN010000124.1:0-6238 GCA_013816415.1 Planctomycetota bacterium | reverse complement strand
GCGATCGCCAGTGCGATCGCGTCGGCTCGCACCGCGTAACGTTCGTGCAGACCAGGAGAGCGCAACGTGCGGCGGACCATGCCAAACAGCGCGAGCGACGTCCCGAGATGGACGCAGAGGTTGAAAGCGTGGTAGCTCCAAACGCGTTCGCCGCTGAGCGCATGATTGAGCGACACCGAGAGATCGATGAGATGTCGTTTGTCCGCAGTCCAGAGGCACGCGAGGTACGTGGTCCACGGAGCGAATCGCGTGTCCCCTTCCACGATGACGGCTATGTCGTCGAGGATGAAGACACCGGCGAAGCTGTTGGCATAAGCTATCGCCGCCAGTACCGCGAGCGCCGCCAAAGCGATCAGCGCCCCGCGCCACGACGGCCGCGGCCATTCGTGAGCGGGCGCCGCGGATGCGGATGCAGAAACGGTGGCGAGGTCTGCCATGGAACCTGTGGTGATCGCTGGAATGACAACCTCCGGACGCTGCGCCCCCCATTGAGGCGGCGCGGCGTCAGCGGTCAATCGCGGCTGCGGATTTCAGCCCAATGCTTTGGCCGCCGCCGCGATACCTCCGGCGTCGATCCCGTGCTTCTTATACAGTTCCTCGGCAAGGTACGCGCTCTGCCCGAATTCACCGTGCACGCCCAGCACCTTGGCCTTCATCTGGGTGTCCGCCGCGACCAGCGCGGACACCAGCATCGCGCCGGCGCCGCCGATCGCCTGGTGATCCTCGACGCTGACCAGCTTGCCGCCACAGCGCGCGATCGCCGCCTGGTGTCCTTTCAGATCCGGTCGGTTGGGCGTGGCGTTGTTGAGCACCAGCGCGCCGATCCCGTCCTTGGCCAGAGCATCCGCGGCCTTGATCGCGTGCACCACCATGCTGCCGTTGGCACTGATCGCGACCGACGACTTCTTGTCCTTCGTGGTGTCGGCGACGATCATCGCGGAACCCCACGCGTAGGACGCGCCTTCGGCCTTGAGCGATACCGGGAAATTCTCGCGGCCGACGAACAACAGCACCGTGTCGGGATGCTTTCCCGACTTCCGTTCGTCGGCGAAGCGCTGGATCGCGAAGGCCATCGCCCACTCCGCCTCCTCGGCCGATGCCGGGCAGTACTGCTGCAGGTGTGGGATCGCACCGGTCATCGCAAGGTATTGCAACGCCTGATGGCTGGCGCCGTCGGCGGCGTCCTGGAAGCCGGTGTGGCTGAACACGCCGATCACCGCCGATTGACTGAGATTCGCCATGCAGATCGGCAGCAAACCCTTGGTCACGCCGAACTGCGCGAAGGTGTCGACCACCGGGATGTAGCCCAGCTTCGAGAAGCCGGCGGCGGTCGACACCATATTCGATTCGGCGACGCCGACCTCGTACGACAGCTGCGGGAATTTCGCGCGGAAGGGCGCGACGCCGGTCGAGCCCTGCAGGTCGGCGCTGATCGACACCACCGGCAGACCCTGGTCCGCGGCAGCGATCATCGCCTTGGGGAATCCCGCCTGGATCTTGTCCTTCTTCACGGGCGCGGGCGCCGGCGAGGCCTTGGTCTGCGGGTCGATGGTCTTGGCCTTCTCGGCATCCTTGGCGACCTGCGCCTTGGCCTGGTCCTCGATCTCCTTCAGCCAGTTCTCGAAGACGTCGTTGAACGGCTTGCCGGAATTGACCTCGGCCACGAATGGGCGGAGGTCGGCGGCCTTGGTCAGCGGAAAGCCATGGCCGCCGCTCGCAGATTTCATGGTCGCGGCGACGCCGAAGCCCTTGACCGTGGTCGCCCACAGCGCGACCGGCCTGGTCGGATCCGCCTCGGCCGCCGCGATCGCGGACTCGACCGCGGTGAACGCCGCCTGCAGGTCGTTGCCCTTCTCGCAGCGGATGACGTTCCAGCCCTGGGCCGCGAGCGACGAGAAGTACGGATGCATCGAGAACGCGTCGGCGTCGATGCGTCCGGAGAGCTTGGTGTTGTTGTCCGAGACCACGAGCACGAAGGGATTGCACAGCCCCTTGGCCGCGAAGCCGGGGATGGCAGCAACGGATTCCTTGGCCTCGCCCTCCATCATCGCGCCGTCGGAGATCACGCAGATGGTGGTGCGCCGGTTGTCCGCCAGACGGTCGGCGAGCGCGAGGCCCTGCGCGACCGGGATCGATGAGCCGAGCGGACCGTTGGACACCATCACGCCTTCGGGGAACAGGTGGCTCTCGCCGTGGCCGGTCAGCTTCGAGCGGATCGAACGGAAGGCCTTGAGGTCCTGGACGGTCAATCCGGCGAATCCGTAGTTCGCCTTGAGCGCGTAGACGCCGTTCTCGGTGTGGCCGGCGTCGTTGACGAAATTGAAGTGCTGGTGCCACACGCCCGGTCGCGCGAACATCACGCCGTGGATCGAGGACATCAGCTCGGCCAGCGCCGCCGGTCCGCCGAAGTGGCAGGCCGCTCCGCCGATCACCGCGTTCATGTCCATCAGCGAGACCATGGTCCGCGTCGCCACCGGATCCGCGACCTGCAGCGTGCTGCCATCGGCGCGTGTCACCGCCGCGGCCCATGCCGGCCCCTTCTGCGGATTTCCGGCGAGCGGATTCGGGTAGGCCAGTCCCTTGCGATGGCGGTCTTCCGGCTTGATGGAGGCGGCGGCGGCGAGTTCGACGGCCATGGCGATTTCCCTGCGCGATTGGTGTGGGCCGCAGACTTTCGGCCTACGCCTGCCGGTGCAAGCCATGGCCAGCAAGGGACCGGATCGGGACCAGGCGACGCCGTGACTCTCACCGGGTCCAGCGCTGCATTTCCCGGTGACACTCGCAGCGCTGCGCCTAGAACGCAGGGATGCGCCTGACCCCCTCCCGTTCCGTGTCGCGTCCCCTCAGCCAAGGACTGGTCCCCCTGCTGATGCTCGGGCTCTGCGCCGGCAGCGGCGGCGCCGCGACCGCGACGCCGTCGCCGGAAGCCACCCGCATCATCACCGTCAACTCCCACGTCTCGAACCGCCAGATCGCCCTCAACCAGCCGGTGCGCATCGAGTTCACCACCATGCCGCGGCAGGTGGCGAACATCGATATCGAGACCGTCGTCGGCAATTCGCTGCTGGTGAATTCGAGTTGGCGGCTGCTCGGCCGCCCGTCGGTGGTCGAGCACGAGAAGACCAAGACCATCACCATCGGCGTGGCGCTGCTGCCGCGCACGGTCGGAAGTCTCGCGCTGCCGCAGATCCCAGTCAGCTGGCTGCAGGGCGATCAGGCCGCCGAGTTCGGCGTGGTCACGGTCGCCAACGGGGTGCTGGTCGGCAGCGAGACCAAGGACCTGCCGAAGGAGACCGCCGGCGTCGCCGGCTTTCCCTGGGGCGCCCACCTCGCCGACCTCAAGACCACGCGCATCGCCGACAACCTCATCGAATACCTCGCCGACCGCGCGATCGCGCGTCCGCAGCCGGGACTCGAGCTGATCTTCCGCGGCGGCGACCTGTCCGAGGCCGTGGTCGCCGCTCCGGGGCTGACCATCGAACAGGCGCGCGAAAGCTTCTTCTCGCGCTGGGGTCTGCCGCAGATCGAGGAGCCCAACTCGATCAGCTGGATCCTCGGCTGGACGCGCATCACCGCCACCACGCCCGGCGGCGATGCCACCGGCGTGAAGCTCACCATCGCGCGCGAGGACATCCTGGCGAAGCAGAACCAGACCGCGGTGAAGGACACCGTCTTCGACGTCCTCGACGGCGCGCGCACCCCGCCAGCCCAGGTCGAGACCGAGGAGCAGGCGAAGGAACGGCGCAAGCACGAGGCCGAGGAATTCCTGAAGATGCAGAAGCAGGCGCCGACACCGAAGGCGGAGGAGCCGGTCAGGAAGCCGTAGGGAGAGTCCGGCGTCCGACGTCGAAACATCCGGTTCTTGAGCGCTGCAGCGTACTGACGCTCACACATCCCATAGCGCCCAGACTCGAGATCCCCTTCAGCGGCATGCCTCGGACGTCGGACGTCGGACGTCGGACGTCGGACGTCGGACCTCTCCCGCTACTTCCCCAGATTGTGCTCGATCATCGTCAGCACGATCGGCACATAGGCGGCACAGTAATCGGCCTCGGTGCTGGTCGCCTGCGGTGGCAGGTGCATGAACCCGGTCTTCGCGACCGGAAGCGCGAGCGCGCAATAGAACAGGCTATTGCAGAGGTAGGCGCCTGCGTCGTCGCTCGGCACGACCGGCACCGGCGGCTTCTCGAACCAGGCAGCATCGAAGGCGAGGCGCGTCGGCCGGGTCGCAGGACCGCCGGCATCGAGCGTCTGGGCCGGGGGCGGATTGTGGTCGACGTCGGGGTGTTCGGCGCGGTTGTGCGCGATGCGTTCGAACGTCACTTTCGCCGGATACCCTTCGCCCAGGCCGAGCACCAGGACCGGTTTCAGGTCCGTGATCGCCGTCGGCAGCTTCGCCTGCGGCTCGCCCCACCGCACCGGCAGCACCAGCGTGGCGATGCGCGCCCCGCCGACGGTCTTCCCGTCGATCGCACGGGCGACCGTCGCGCTGCCATTGAGCGAGCGGCCGTCGAACGGCGCGTAGGCGGTGACCAGGACGATCGGCGCGTCGTCGACGGCGGCGCATGCGAGGAAGCAGAGGAGCGCGATCAGGCGCATGCGAGCCTCTCGAGCAGGGGTTGCAGCCGCGCATCCTCGATCGCGAACATGCCGGGGCGTCGCGCTCCGAGAAAATGCAGATCGCTGCCGGCGCTGGCGAACAGCTTCCGTTCATCGCACATGGTCGCGATCTCGCGCGCGAGCGCAGGATCGAGGCTCGGGTGCGCGAGCTCGATGCCGTCGCAGTGCGCTGCCAGCGGCTCGATCGCGGCGCGGCTGCCATAGATCCCGGGATGGGCGAGGATCGCCAGGCCGCCTGCGGCGCGGATCGCGGAGGCCACCACCGGCAGGTCGGGAAACTGCGGCAGGGTCGGATCGGCGATGTGCTCGTCGGCGAGATGATCGCCGAAGGCGCGCTGGATCGAGGACACGCCGCCGCGCTGGACCAGGGCGCGTGCGAGATGGTTGCGCCCCAGCGATTCGGCGCGGCCGTCGTCGAGGTCGGCCACCACCAGTCCCCGCGACACCGTTGCCGGCAGGCGGGCGATCAGCGCGCCGATGCGCACGCGCCGCTGGGCGCGGATCCCGGTGAGGAAGGCGTCGAGCGCGCTGCTGTCCGGGTCGATGCCGAGTCCGACGACGTGGACCTCGCGGCCCTGGTGGCTGGAGGTGATCTCGACACCGGGGATCAGGCCGGGCTGGCCGCGCAGCTCGACGAACGCGGCCAGGCTGTCGTGGTCGGTGACCGCCCAGCGGTCGATGCGCTCGCGCCGCACGGCTTCGACCAGCTGCACGGGCTCGAGCTGGCCGTCGCTGCGGCAGGTGTGCAGATGGAAGTCGATGCGCACCGGCGGCTCAATGCCTGACCAGCACGACCACCAGGGCGACCGCCAGCACGGCGGCGATGATCACGATCGCCACGCCGGTCTGGCTCACCTTGCGGGTCGCCAGTCGCGCCGCCGGGCGCTTGCGCGCGCGCGGCCGCACCGGATCGGCGAGGACCGATTCGAGCTCCTGGATCAGCACCGCCGCGCCTTGCGGACGATCGGCCGGATTCTTCGCGAGCATCGACTGGATCAGGTCGGACACGCCCTGCGGCAGGGTCGGCACGTGGGTGATCGCGGGCGCCGCCTCTTCGCGCAGGACCTTGGTCATCACCTCGGTGCCGTTCTTTCCGTCGAACGGGATGACGCCGGTGACGGTCTGGTAGAAGGTCGCGCCCAGAGCGTAGACGTCGGCGAGGTGCGTCGCCTCCTTGGCATTGCGGATCTGCTCCGGCGGCATGTACGCGGGTGAACCCATCGCGATGCCCTGCATGGTCAGGCCGGCACCGCTGGCTTCGTCGTTGTCGACCTGCTTCGCCAATCCGAGATCCGCCAGCTTCGCCACCTTCTGGTCGTCGATCAGGATGTTGGCTGGCTTGATGTCGCGATGGATGATGCCTTGGCCATGCACGTGCTCGAGCGCGCGCGCGATCTGGATGATGTAGCCCGCGGCCTCCTTCCACTCGAGCTTGCCCTGCTCCTCGACCACCGCCGCGAGGGTCAGGCCGTCGACGAAATCCATGGTCAGGAAGTGCACGCCGCGATCGAGGCCGCAATCGTAGACCCCGACCACGTTCGGATGCTTGATCTTGGCACAGAGGTTGGCCTCGCGCTGGAAACGCGCGACCACCTCCTTGTCGGACGCGGCCTTGCTC
>JACDEN010000123.1 GCA_013816415.1 Planctomycetota bacterium | reverse complement strand
GCTCGGCGGTCAGGCGGTGGTGAAAGGCGTGGCGGGCACCTGGAAGGACCTCACCGACAACGTGAACTCGATGGCCGGCAACCTGACCGGCCAGGTGCGCAACATCGCGGACGTGACCAAGGCGGTCGCGAACGGCGACCTTTCGAAGAAGATCACCGTCGACGTGCAGGGCGAGATCCTCGAGCTGAAGAACACCATCAATACCATGGTCGACCAGCTGAACTCGTTCGCCTCCGAAGTGACGCGCGTGGCGCGCGAGGTCGGCACCGAAGGCAAGCTCGGCGGACAGGCCGACGTGCGCGGCGTGGCCGGCACCTGGAAGGACCTCACCGACAACGTGAACTTCATGGCCGGCAACCTGACCGGCCAGGTGCGCAACATCGCCGAGGTGGCGACCGCCATCGCCGGCGGCGATCTCTCGAAGAAGATCACCGTCGACGTGAAGGGCGAGATCCTCGAGCTCAAAGTCACCATGAACACCATGGTCGAGCAGCTGCGCTCGTTCGCCTCAGAAGTGACGCGCGTCGCGCGCGAAGTCGGCACCGAAGGCAAGCTCGGCGGGCAGGCCGAGGTGAAGGGCGTGTCCGGCACCTGGAAGGACCTCACCGACAACGTCAACTCGATGGCCAACAACCTGACCGGCCAGGTGCGCAACATCGCCGACGTGACCAAGGCGGTCGCCAACGGCGACCTGTCGAAGAAGATCACGGTGAACGTGCAGGGCGAGATCCTCGAGCTGAAGAACACCGTGAACATCATGGTCGATCAGCTGTCGTCGTTCGCGGCGGAAGTGACGCGCGTCGCACGTGAAGTGGGCACCGAAGGCAAGCTCGGCGGACAGGCCGACGTGCGCGGCGTGGCCGGCACCTGGAAGGACCTCACCGACAACGTGAACTTCATGGCCTCGAACCTGACCAACCAGGTGCGCAACATCGCGGACGTGACCAAGGCGGTCGCCAACGGCGATCTGTCGAAGAAGATCACCGTCGACGTGAAGGGCGAGATCCTCGAGCTCAAGAACACCGTGAACACCATGGTCGACCAGCTGTCGTCGTTCGCGGCGGAAGTCACGCGCGTGGCGCGCGAAGTCGGCACCGACGGCAAGCTCGGCGGCCAGGCGGTGGTGAAGGGCGTGTCCGGCACCTGGAAGGACCTCACCGACAACGTCAACTCGATGGCGAACAACCTCACCGGCCAGGTGCGCAACATCGCCGAGGTCGCGACCGCGATCGCGAACGGCGACCTCTCGAAGAAGATCACCGTCGACGTGAAGGGCGAGATCCTGCAGCTGAAGGACACCATGAACACCATGGTCGAGCAGCTGCGCTCGTTCGCCTCCGAAGTGACGCGCGTGGCGCGCGAGGTCGGCACCGAAGGCCGCCTCGGCGGTCAGGCCGACGTGCAGGGCGTGGCCGGCACCTGGAAGGACCTCACCGACAACGTGAACTTCATGGCCGGCAATCTGACCGGCCAGGTGCGCAACATCGCCGAGGTGACCAAGGCGGTCGCCGCGGGCGACCTCTCGAAGAAGATCACCGTCGACGTGAAGGGCGAGATCCTCGAGCTGAAGAACACCATCAACACCATGGTCGACCAGCTGAACTCGTTCGCGTCGGAAGTGACGCGCGTGGCGCGCGAGGTCGGCACCGAAGGCAAGCTCGGCGGACAGGCCGAGGTGCAGGGCGTCTCCGGCACCTGGAAGGATCTCACCGACAACGTGAACTTCATGGCCGGCAACCTGACGTCGCAGGTGCGCGGCATCGCGAAAGTGGTGACCGCGGTCGCCAACGGCGACCTCAAGCGCAAGCTGACGGTGGAGGCCAAGGGCGAGATCGCCGAGCTTGCCGACACCATCAACAACATGACCGACACCCTCGCGACCTTCGCCGACCAGGTGACCACCGTGGCGCGAGAGGTCGGCGTCGAAGGCAAGCTCGGCGGCCAAGCCTCGGTGCCCGGCGCGGCCGGCACCTGGAAGGATCTCACTGACAACGTGAACCAGCTGGCGGCGAATCTGACCACCCAGGTGCGCGCGATCGCCGACGTGGCGACCGCAGTGACCAAGGGCGACCTCACGCGCTCGATCGCGGTGGCCGCGCAGGGCGAGGTGGCCTCGCTCAAAGACAACATCAACGAGATGATCCGCAACCTCAAGGACACCACGATCAAGAACAACGAGCAGGATTGGCTGAAGACCAACCTGGCGAAGTTTTCGCGCATGCTCCAGGGCCAGAAGGACATGCTCACCGTGGGCAAGCTGATCCTGTCCGAGCTCGCGCCGGTGGTGTCGGCGCAGCAGGCGGTGTTCTACACCCTGGATGCGGCGCGCGACGAGCAGGGCCTGATGAAGGAGACCCCGCGCCTGAAGCTGCTCGCCAGCTACGCGTTCTCGGACGACCGCAACGTCGAGCTGAAGCTCGGCGAAGGCCTGGTCGGCCAGTGCGCGATCGAAGGCCAGAAGATCCTGGTCAACGACATCCCTGAGAACTACATCAAGATCTCGTCGGGTCTCGGCGAATCGCGGCCGCACAATCTGATGGTGCTGCCGGTGCTGTTCGAAGGCCAGGTGAAGGGCGTGGTCGAGCTCGCCTCGTTCGCGCGCTTCAGCCCGACCCACGAGGTGTTCCTCGACCAGCTGGCCGAATCGATCGGCATCGTGCTGAACACCATCGAGGCCAACACCCGCACCGAGGACCTGCTGAAGCAGTCGCAGTCGCTTGCCCGCGAGCTGCAGAGCCAGCAGCAGGAGCTGCAGAAGACCAACCACGAGCTGCAGGTCAAAGCGCGGCTTTTGGCCGACCAGAACGTCGAGGTCGAACGCAAGAACCAGGAAGTGGAGCAGGCGCGTTCGGCGCTCGAGGAGAAGGCCAAGCAGCTGGCGCTGACCTCGAAGTACAAGTCCGAATTCCTCGCCAACATGTCGCACGAGCTGCGCACGCCGCTGAATTCGCTGCTGATCCTCTCGGACCAGCTGTCGCGCAACCACGAGGGCAATCTCACCAACAAGCAGGTCGAGTACTCGCGCACCATCCATGCGTCGGGCAACGACTTGCTGTCTCTGATCAACGACATCCTCGACCTGTCGAAGATCGAATCGGGAACGGTGACCGTCGAAGCCAGCGAGCTCGGATTCGCCGAGCTGCAGGACTACGTCGAGCGCACGTTCCAGCACGTCGCCGAATCGCGCGGCCTGAAGTTCGCATTCATCCTCGACGACAAGCTGCCCAAGGCGATGGTCACCGACGCCAAGCGGCTGCAGCAGGTCATCAAGAACCTGCTCTCGAACGCCTTCAAGTTCACCGAGGAGGGCCTGGTCGAGGTCAAGGTCGGCGTGGTCCAGTCCGGCTGGGCTCCTGACAACGACAGCCTCAACCACGCCAAAGGCGGCGTGCTGTCGTTCTCGGTCACCGACACCGGCATCGGCATCCCCGCGGACAAGCAGCAGATCATCTTCGAGGCCTTCCAGCAGGCCGACGGCTCAACCAGCCGCAAATACGGCGGAACCGGTCTCGGCTTGGCGATCAGCCGCGAGATCTCGCGGATGCTCGGCGGCGAGATCCGGCTCGAATCGACCCCCGGCAAGGGCAGCACGTTCATCCTCTACCTGCCCCGCGTGTACATGCCGCCGAAGGGGCTGCGCAAGGCCGTCGCCGTGGATCCATCCAGCGGCTCCCCGGTCGTCCATATCCCGGACGCGGAGGAGACCATCAGCACGAACATCGAGAACCAGCTGCCCGAGGTATCGGAGCTGCTGAACGAGCTCAGCGACGATCGCGCGAATCTGAAGAAGGGCGACCGCGTGCTGCTAATCGTCGACAACGACGTGGCGTTTTCGAAGTTCCTGTTCGAGATGGCGCACGACAAGGGCTTCAAGGCGCTGGTGACGTCGAAGGGCGGCGCCGCGGTCGCGCTGGCGCGCGAGTTCAATCCGACGGCGGTGATGCTCGACATCAAGCTGCCGGACATCGACGGATGGCGCGTGCTCGACAACCTCAAGAGCGACCTCAACACGCGACACATCCCGGTGCACATCATCTCGAACGACGACAATTCGGAGCGCGCGTTCCGCCAGGGGGCGCTCGGCCTGCTGTCGAAGCCGGTGAGCAAGGAGCAGCTGGACCAGATATTCGCCGACATCCGCGAATTCGCCGAACGCGGGACGCGCAACCTGCTGATCGTCGAGGACGACGAGGTGCAGCGCAATTCCATCGTCGAACTGGTGAGCGACGGCGGCGTGCACACGGTCGCGGTCAGCAGCGGCAAGGAGGCGCTGGCCATCCTCAAGGACGAACGGTTCGACTGCATGATCGTCGATCTCGGCCTGCCCGACATCAACGGCATCCAGCTGATCGAGAAGGCGCGCAAGGCGTCCTCCAACAAGTCGCTGCCGATCATCGTCTATACCGGCCGCGATCTCACCAAGAAGGAGGACACCCAGATCCGGCGCATCGCCCGTTCAGTGATCATCAAGGACTTCAGCGCCCCGGAGCGCCTGCTCGACGAAGCCTCGCTCTGCCTGCACCGGCCGAAGGGCAAGCTGTCCCCGGCCAAGCAGCGGATGATCGAGAAGCTGCACGAGCCCGAGGTCGTCCTGAAAAGCCGGAAGGTCCTGGTAGTGGATGACGACATCCGCAACATCTTCGCGATGACCAGCCTGCTCGAGCGCTACAAGATGGAGGTCCTCTCAGCCGAGAACGGCAAGGATGCGATCGCGGTGCTCGAGAACACGCCGGACATCGATGTCGCCCTGATGGACATCATGATGCCCGAGATGGACGGATACGACACCATGCGGGCGATCCGCCGCAACGCCAAGTTCCGCAGCCTGCCTATTATCGCCCTGACCGCCAAGGCGATGAAGGGCGACCGCGAGAAATGCATCGAGGCAGGCGCGTCCGACTACGTGGCGAAGCCGGTCGATTCCGAGAAGCTGCTGTCCCTGCTCTGCGTCTGGCTCTACCAGGCCGCCGACAAGCCGGTGAGGGGACATGGCTGACCCCAGCGATCTGACGCAGCGGCAATCGGCTCCGCCGGAGGCCGACGAGAAGGTCAACATCCTGATCGTCGACGACCGGCCGGACAAGATCATCGCCCTCGAATCCGTCCTGGCCGAGCTCGGCCAGAACGTGGTCGAGGCGCATTCTGGCAAGGATGCCCTGCGTCTGCTCCTGAAGCACGAATTCGCGGTGATCCTGCTCGACGTCAGCATGCCGGTGATGGACGGCTTCGAGACCGCGTCGCTGATCCGGCAGCGGCAGAACAGCGAGCACACGCCGATCATCTTCGTCAGCGCGATCAACGCGACCGAGACCCACGCCTCCCGCGGCTATTCATTGGGCGCGGTCGACTACATCTTCGCGCCGGTCGTTCCCGAAGTGCTGCGCGCGAAGGTGAACGTCTTCATCGACCTCTTCAAGAAGACCCAGCAGGTGAAGCGCCAGGGCGACTGGCTGCGCGCCGAGGCCGAGCGCCGCGCCGCCCGCCTCGAGAGCCGGCTGCATACGCTGCTCAACCGGCTGAACGTCGGCGTCTTCCGCGCGACCTACGATGGGCGCATCCTCGAGGCGAACCCGACATTTTTCCGCCTGCTCGGCCTGGACCCCGCCTCGAACGCGAACAGCGCAAATGTGAACATCCGCGAATTCTATCTCGATCCGCGCGAGCGGGACCGGATGCTCGCCGAGCTCACGGTCAACGGCCAGGCGCAGGAGCACAACGTGCAGATGCGGCGCAAGGACCGCGAGTTGATCTGGGTCCGCGTCTCGAAGTCCCTTACCTTCGAGCCGGGCAAGGACCGCGTGGTCGAGGGGCTGCTCGAGGACATCTCGGAGCGCAAGCACGCCGAGGAGGTGCTGGTCACCAAGGTCGAGGAACTGGCCCGCACCAATGCCGAGCTCGAGCAGTTCGCGTATATCGCGTCGCATGACCTGCAGGAGCCGCTGCGCATGGTCTCGTCCTTCTCATCGCTCCTGCAGCGCCGCTATGGCGAGCAGTTCGATGAGCAGGGCAAGCAGTACATCTCGACCCTGGTCGAGAGTTCGGGCCGCATGCAGACGCTGATCCGGGACATCCTCGCCCTGTCGCGGGTCGGGAAGATCGAATCCCCGGCGACCTTCGATGGCAGCGACGTCCTGGCCAAGGCGCTGTTCAACCTCCAGTCGATGGTCGAGGAGACGCACGCGCAGATAACCGCCGATGCGCTGCCGTCAATCAACGGCGACGCCGTGCTGATCGGGCAGGTGTTCCAGAACATCATCGGCAATGCGATGAAATTCCATGGCAAGGACGCCCCGCGGGTACGCATCAGCGTCAAGGCGTGCCAGGGCGGTTGGCAGATATCGATCGCCGACAACGGCATCGGCATCTCGCCCGAGCACCAGGACAAGATATTCGGCATCTTCCAGCGCCTGCACACCCGCGCCGAATACCCCGGGACGGGCATCGGCCTGGCCTTCTGCCGCAAGGTCATAGAGCACCATGGGGGCCGGATCTGGGTGGAGTCGAACCCCGGAGGCGGCTCGATCTTCCATTTCACGCTCGGCGAGAGCGGCGCGATGGCGGCGCGGCCGCACGAGCCGTCGCTGACCGAAACCGGCACCTGACCACTCGCGCGCTACGCGACTTCACTTCGACGCGCCGCTTGCTTGCGCGTCAGATTGGTCGACCGCCTTCGATGGCGACCATCAGCCGCCCGAGCCAGCGGCTGCGCGACAGCGCCGAGACCATGGCGACGCCCAGCCTGCGCCGCGCCAGCGCGTGGTGGAGTATCGGCGAGATCATCCGCTTCAACGCCAATGCTCTGCGCCAATCGCGGACGTAGGGTTCCAGGGCATTCTCCGGGATCGCTTTCGTGAAATCCAAGGCCGACACCGTACGGGCCAGCAGTTCAGCGCCGCGCAGGGCGATGCACATGCCATCGCCGGTGAACGGATCCCAGAATCCCGCCGCGTCGCCGACCAGCGCCACGCCATCGGCGGCGACGGCGCGGCTTCCCTGTGGAAGCGAGCCGGTGGCCAGCACGGTTCCCAACCGGACCCAGCGCGTGCGTGCGCGCAGGCTCGGCGTACCGGCGAGGGCCGCGCGCATCAGGTGCTCCGGCGTGCGCAGCTTGAGCAGCGCGCGGCCGGATTCCGACAACAGCAGATTCAGGTTCACCGCCCCGTCGGAGAGCGGAGCCACGCCGACCTGACCGAGCGGCGAGACATGCATCTCGCCGTGGCGCATGCCGCGCGACAGCCCGCGCGATCCCGGGGCGACGCCGGTGGCGCGGCAGACCAGCGCGAAGCGTTTGCGGCCCACCGGTGCATCGAGTCCGGCGCGGTGTCTCACCACGCTGTTGCGGCCGTCCGCTCCGACGACCAGCGTCGCCTCGAACGCCCGTCCTCCTGCGT
>JACDEN010000672.1 GCA_013816415.1 Planctomycetota bacterium | reverse complement strand
CAACGACGCGGTGATGGTCCTGCTGCTCGCGCTGGGTCTCTATCTCGCCTCGGGAAACCACGCGCGCCGCAGCCTCGCCGCACTGAGCCTCGCGGCGCTGGCCAAGCCGTTCGCGGTGGTCGCGCTGCTGCCGTCGCTGATCGCGCGCAGCTGGGTGTGGTGGCTGCTGCCACCGGTGATCGCGGCCGCTGCCTACATGCCGTTCCTCGACGCGGGCGGCTCGCTGTTCGCCTCGATGGGGCGCTACGGCTCGACCATGCATTTCCATGGTCCGCTCGAACCCTACATCCGCCTCGCCCTCGGATCGATCCTCGCCAAGGACGTCGTGCAGCCCGCCACCATCGCCGCCCTGGCGGTGATCTGGATCGGCAGTTCGGTGCTCATCCTGGCGCGGTTCCGCCGCGCGGTCGGCGCCCAGTCGCTGGAGTTCGTCGCACGCCTGCTGGCGATGCTGCTGATCTGCCTGCCGACGCTCCACGCCTGGTATTTCGCTCCGCTGGTCCTGCTGCTGCCCTTCACCCGGTCATGGGGCCTGGTGCTGTGGACCGCGATGGCGCCGGTGTACTGGCTGCACGCGATCGGAAACAGCCAGCCGGGCGATTTCAGCGAGATCCCGTGGGTCACCACCCTCGCTCATGCTCCGGCGCTCGCGCTGCTCGCCTACGAGGCCTTCGGCCGGCCAAATCCGTGGCGCGAGCATGCCGGCGCGGACGAGATCGTCGCCGAGACGCAGCCGGTCTGAGCGTGGCACCGACCCTCGCGGTGTTCGCCAAGGCGCCGCTGGCCGGTCAGGTGAAGACCCGCCTCGCCCGCACCATCGGCGACGACGATGCGCTCGCCGTCTACCTCGCGCTGCTCGATCGCACCGCGCAGGCGGTCTCGCGCTGGACCGGCGACATCATCACCTTCGTCAGCGGGGATCCGCTATCGTTGTCCCGCACCGCGTTGCGCCGCCATCCGACCAGGCCGCAGACCGACGGCGGGCTCGGTGCGCGGCTGCTCTCCGCAGTCAACGAGATCAGCGCTCCGTGCGTCATCATCGGCGCGGATTGCCCGTCGCTCACCGCGGAGCACCTCGGGCGGCTGGCCGGCGCGCTGTCGAACGCTCCGATCGCGTTCGGACCGGCGCACGACGGCGGATATTGGGGTGTGGCCATCGCCGACCGCACCTGCGCCCCGATCATCTTCTCCGATGACCTGCCGTGGTCGCAGCCGGAGCTGCTGACCGAGACGCGCGCGCGCCTGACGAGGCACGGCGTCGCTCCTGCCCTGGTCGACACCCTCGACGATCTCGACGACGCGGACGATCTGCGGCGGGCGGAGGCGAGCGGCTTCGACTGGCGGAGCTTCACCGCCGCAGCGTGGCGATCCGCATGAGGGCCATCCTCGTCGCACTGTGTGTGATCGCCTTGGGCGTCGGTTCGTGGCTCGGCTACCGGCGCGCGATCGCCAGCGAACCGCGGACTCCGAGTGTCGGCTCGTTACCGGCAGATCCTCGAACGGCCCCGGCCACGGGTTCTGCGGCGGTCATCGACGTGGTCGACGTCGACCGGCTCGACCGCCTGATCTCGGCACATGCCGGACGCAGCGTGCTCGACTTCCACGCCGAGTGGTGCAAACCCTGCAAGGACCTGTCGCCGCGCCTGACGGAGCTCGCCGCCGAGCATCCCGAGATCCAGGTGATCAGCATCGACGTCACCGCCGCCGAGGCGCTGTCGAAGCGCTATGGAGCCGAGGCGCTCCCCCTGCTCGTGCTCATCGACGGCGGCAAGGAGACCGCGCGCATCGACCGCGCACCGTCCGATGCGGAACTGCGCGAGTGGCTCGGGCTGCCCGCTGCCCGATGAGGGCGCATCCGCGGTCAGGGTCCAACCGTATGACAAGCACCGACCAGCAGCCTCCCGCAGCGCGGGATCGATCGCGCCCCGGTCATAGGAGTCCCGCATGCATCTGCTGAGCGCGTACGCGAACTGGCTGCACCTGCGCTGGCCGGCCGGACGCGTCGAGCGGCTGCCCGTCGTCGATGAGGCCGGCGGCTGCAGTGTCGCGGGCGTCTCGATCGCCGGCGACCTGGCAGGCGTGCCCCTGCTGAAGTTCTCGCTCGATACCGGCGCCAAGGCGGCGCAGCGCGCGGCCGAAGCCATCCTCGCCATGCCGCCGGGGGAAGGCGCGACGATCGATGTCGCCATCATCGGCGGCGGCGTGGCCGGCATGGCCGCCGCGGCGGAATGCGCGCGCCGGAAGCTGCGCTTCACCGTCATCGAGGCCGGCGAACCCTTCACCACGATCGCCAATTTCCCCGTCGCCAAACCGATCTTCACCTATCCGAAGGCGATGACCCCGGCGGGCGTGCTGCAGGTCGGCGCCACGGTCAAGGAGGCGCTGCTCGAGGAGCTGCGCGCGCAGATCGCGCCCCTCGACATCCCGGTCACCCACGCGACCGCCACCCACGTCGAACGCCGGAATGGCGCGCTGGCGGTCATGCTCGCCGACGGCGCGCCGATCCTCGCGCGCCGCGTCATCGTCGCGATCGGACGCAGCGGCAACTTCCGGCGCCTGGGCGTCACGGGCGAA
>JACDEN010000671.1 GCA_013816415.1 Planctomycetota bacterium | reverse complement strand
CTGCCGCGATGGTCGAGGAGGCAGCGCTCGCTACCGGTTGTGCCGTCGAGCGCGAAGTCCGCCTCGACATCGCCATCCCGATCTCAGGTGCCATGTCGATCCTGAAGCTGCGCGGCCTCGCCGACCGCATCGACCGCCGGCCAGACGGTTCGGCGCGCGTCGTCGACTACAAATTCGCACAGGTGGCCCGTTTCCGCTCGGCGCTGCGCCACGGGTGGGAAGGGCAACTCGCCGCGTACGCCGCGGCGGTCGCCGTCGACGGAACCGTGATCGCCGGCGCGCATTATCGCGCGCTGCGCGACGGCAAGGCGGCCGGATACGCCGGCGCGGCCGCGGGTCCGAAACTTCCCAAGGAGACGGCGCTGGTCGCTGACCTGCCTGGCCGCATCGCCGCGCTCGGCGAGGCGATCGCGCGTTTGGCATCCGGCATCGCGGAGACCGATCCCGCCGAGGGTTTGTGCGCGACACGCGGTTTCGCGCCGATCGCCCGCCTGGACGAAGCGCGCCTCGATCTCGACGGCGGCTCCAGCGACGACGAGGCGGATACGTGAACGAGGCGCCCTGGAAACGATTCACCTCGGATCAGCTGCGCGCGGCGCTGCTGGTCGACCGGCCGGTCGTCTCGGTCGCCGCTGCGGGCGCGGGCAAGACCCAGGTGATGGCGGTGCGCTATTGCGCGTGCCTGCTGCGCGACGGCGAACTGCTCGGGCCTGAGCGCATCCTGGCGATCACCTTCACCCGTGAGGCGGCGGTGAATTTGCGTGCGCGCATCGACCACGTGCTGCGTGCGGTGCTGCAGGCACCGGTGCCGATGTTTCCGCACGCGCTGCGCGGCGAGGCGGAGTCGGAGCTGACCCCAGCCGAGATCGACCATCTCGCCCGCTGCCTGCAGCGCCTGCCGGGCTCGCCCATCGGCACCGTGGACTCCTTCTGCAGCGCGCTGGTGCGCGAGCATGCCGCGCTGCTCGGCCGCGATCCCGATCTCCATCCCCCGGGGAGCGACGGCCCCGAATGGAAGGCGTGCCGAGACGACGCCTGGCGCCGCGTGCGTGCCGAGATGGCGGCGGAAGGAGGCGGAGACCTCCTGGACCTCGTCGATGCCCACGGCGAGTGGCCGATGCGCGGGCTGATCGCCGACCTCGCCGAGCGGTCGGCGTCACTGCCGTCGGATGCCGCGTTCGCGTCCGACGGCGATCCGATTCCCGAGGTGCTGCTGCGTCGCGCCGCCGAGCTGGCGGCGATTCCCGCCGCGCTCGAGGAGGCGATCGCGACGACCCAGGCGAAGAACCAGGGCGGGCAGGCGGTTCGCCAGGCGGCGCAGGACTACGAACGCGCGCCAGGGGACGTGGCCTCGTGGGCGGGTGCCATCGGCGGGTTGAAGGCGTACGGATCCGAGCCGGCGAAGGATGCGATCCGGCGCCTGCGCGCGCTGGTGCGCGAGCCCGAGCACGGCGCCAACCTGGGTCTCGTCGCGGCCTGGCGCGGCCCCGACGAGGACGTCTGGCGACAGCGCGCCGAACGCCTGGGTCGATGCGTCGATCGCTTCCGCACCGCGCTGGACGCGGCCATGGCGCAGCGCGGGCTGGCGGGATTCGCCGCCATCGCCCACGATGCGCTGCGCCTGCTCGACGACGCGCCGAAGCGCGCACGCCTGACCGCGCGTTACCGCCACGTGCTCTTGGATGAATCGCAGGATCTCAACCGGCTGCAGGGCGCCCTGATCGATCGACTCCGCGTCGGCGTCCACGGCGCA
This sequence comes from Planctomycetota bacterium, assembly GCA_013816415.1. Lineage (GTDB taxonomy): Bacteria > Planctomycetota > UBA11346 > UBA11346 > UBA11346 > JACCZE01. Next base: position 823 of record JACDEN010000671.1, on the reverse strand, counting down.
GAGAATCCGCGCGTCTTCGCGGTCGGCGATCATCGCCAATCGATCTACGCGTTCCGCCATGCGGACCCCGATCAGTTCCGTGGCTGGGAACGCGATGTCGAGGCGGCTGGCGGCGCCACCGCTCCACTGGGCATGAACTTCCGCAGCCACCCGATGTTGGTCGGGGCGGTCGGCCAACTTTTTTCATCGCCGGAGATGGCCGAAGAATTTCGTGCCGACACCGTCGTCGCGGGCAAGCGCGCCGAGGACTTCCGCGTTCCCGGCCGGATGGTGTGCACCTCCGTCGCCGGCGGCGAGGACGCGACCGCCGCCGCCGACCAGGTCGCGCGCACCGTCGCCGCGCTGCTGATGGATGGTCGCCGGCCCGAGCACGTGGCGATCATCCTGCGCACGCGCCGGCGCATGCGCCGCTACGCCGACGCGCTCGAGCGCATCGGCGTTCCCGTCGACACCGACTTTCCCGGCGGCCTCTACGACGCGCAGGAATGCCACGATGTCGAGAGCATCCTGCGGTTGTGCCTCGATCCCCACGACCGCTTCGCCCTGGCGTGCGCCGTCGCGGGCCCGTGGGGCGTGGACGATCCGCAGGATCGCCGGCTCATGGTGGAAGCGTTGTCGCAGGATGCCGCATCAGCCTGGCGCATGATCCGCGAAGCGACCGCGGTCGGAGCGGTGGTCGATGCGATCTCCCCGGTTCTCGCGGACGAGGGCGTGGCTGCGGCGCTCCGCGCGCTCGCCCACGATCCGCGCGCCACCGGACGCTATGGACGCCTGCCGCTGGCTCGTCGCCGCCTGGCCAACCTCCTCGCGCTCGCCGAGGAAG
>JACDEN010000122.1 GCA_013816415.1 Planctomycetota bacterium | reverse complement strand
GTCGTCGTACGCTGCCTTGCCGTGCAGCCGGCGCAGGATCTCGGCGTAATGCAGCGCCAGCGCGCGGTGGCGCTGCACCCGTTCATCCCACGCGCAGAGGTCGGCTACCAGCGCGTGGTGCTCGGCCAGACCCTCGCAGGTCAGGGTGCCGTCGTCGAATCGCAGCGTGATCACGGGCGGAATGGTAGCGCCGCAGGCCGAGGGCCTAGCGCCGAGCGGGGGTTGCGCCGGCGTTGCCGCTCGCCGCGCCCAGCGCGCGATATACCGTGCCATCACTCCCATGGCACCTTCCCCACGCGACCTCGTCGCCCGCTTCGGCAGCCCCCTCTACGTCTACGACCTCGCGCTGGTGCGCGAGCGCGCGCGCGCGCTGAAGCGTTGCATCACCTACCAGCCGTTCCAGCCGGTGTTCGCCATCAAGGCCAACTCGTGCCCGGCGGTCGCGCGGGTGATGGTCGAGGAGGGTTTCGGCGTCGACGCGGTCAGCCCCGGCGAGGTCGCGATCGCTCTGAAGCTCGGCGTGAAGCCCGACCTCGTCATCTACACCGAGAACAACATGACCGACGGCGAGATGGCCGAGGCCATGGCGCAGGGCGTGCTGATCAACTGCGGCAGCCTCGACCGGCTCGAACGCCTGGGCAAGGCCGGCGCGCGCGCCTGCGCGGTGCGCTTCAATCCCGACATCGGCGACGGCTCGAACGAGAAGATCTGCACCGGCGGACCGATGAGCAAGTTCGGCGTGCACTTCACCCAGGTCGCAGAGGTGCTGCGCATCGAGCGCGAGACCGGCATCCAGGTCGTCGGCTGCCACATGCACATCGGATCGGGCTTCCTCGACGCCACCGCCTTCGTCAAGGCGATGGGCGTGCTGCTCGACGTCGCGCGCCAGCTGCCGCACCTGCGCTTCGTCGATTTCGGCGGCGGCATCGGCATCCCCTACCGGCCGGATGAGCAGCCGATGGATCTCGACGCGCTCGGCCAGAAGGCGAGCGCGCTGATGGCCGGTTTCGCCGACCGCTACACCGGCATCCACGGCCGCGAACGCACGGTCGAACTGCATCTCGAGCCCGGGCGCTTCCTGGTCGCCGAATCCGGGACCCTCATCACCACCGTCACCAGCGTGAAGACCAATCCCGATTCGAAGGACGGTGCGCGCACCGTGAAAGGCCGCACCTACGTCGGCTGCGACACCGGCTTCAACCATCTGGTCCGCCCGACCATGTACGGGGCCTACCACCGCATCGACAACCTCACCAGCGGCGGCGCGCCGCTGACGACCGTCGACGTGGTCGGCAACATCTGCGAGAGCGGCGACGTCTTCGCTCGCGACCGCGCGCTGCCGATGCCGAAGCTCGGCGACCTGCTCGCGCTGCGCGACGCCGGGGCCTACGGCATGACCATGGCGAGCGCGTACAACACGCGACCGCTGCCGGCTGAGGTGGTGATCGACGGCGATGACGTCCGTTTGGCGCGGCCGCGGCAGACGATCGCGCAGCTGTTGGAGCAGTATATATGGTGAGGAGAGACTGTTCTGAGTTCTGAGTTCTGGGTTCTGGGTTCTGGGTTCTGGGTTCTGGGCCGGACAGCAGGATCGGAATAAGAAGACCGCTCTTGTTGTCGACTCAGAACTCAGAACTCAGAACCCCCAACTCCCATCATCCTCCTATCACTGCTTCCCCTTCATCAGCTCGCCGACGCGATCGTGAAACGGCGTCTCGGCCTTCGCCGGCGTTTCGAACGCCGTCCCGGTCGCGATGCGCGTCGCCTTCAATGCCACGTCGTGGCGGTACGGCGCCAGCGCCACGGTCAGACCGCGGGCGCTGCCGGTGACGCGGCGGCGCGCGAGCACCACGCCGTCATAGGTGTCGATGGTATCGATCTGCCACTCGCCGGTGTGATCGCCGGCGATGGTCACGCTGGTCGCCGGCGCGTCCGCGACGATGGTGTAGGTCGCGAGCTGCACTGGCACCGCCGAAAGGTCGAGGGTGAATGCGCGGTGGTCCTCGACCCACACCCACGCCCGGCCCGGTCCCGCGAGCGCGTAGACCGCGGCGCCGCCAGCGACGCGCGCCTCGGCTGGCGCGAGATCGGCGATCGATTCCCCGGCCACGAACCGCGACAGACCCGCGCAATGGCCCCACAGACCGCGCGGTTCGACGTAGCGGTCCCACCACCAGGCCATGCCGCCGCCGCACGCTCCGGTGAACAGGCCTCCCCACAGGCCGTCGTGCAGGTGGATGCCCGCGGGATCGGCGGCGAGCGATTCGGGATACACGTGCAGGCCGTATTCGCCGATCACGATCGGCTTCTTGAAGCCGTCCAGCCGCGCGTGCTCCTCCTGGAAGGCCTCGGGGATGAGCGGCCAATAGGTGTGCAGCTGCGCGAAGTCGATGTCAGGAAGCGCGTATGACAGGCACGACGTGGTGGGCGGCGTGAAGCGGTAGTCGGTGGTCACCAGATGGTGGTGGGCGTCGAGCTGCTTGAGCGCGCGCGCCATCTCGCGGTGCCACTCCGTCGCCTTCCCATCGTCGAAGCCGTCCATGGTGTCGACCTCGTTCCACAGCTCCCACGCCCACAGCGAGCGGCTGCATCCGTAGCGCGCGACCAGATAACGCAGCAGGTTCCTGGTCGCGGTGAGGGCTTTCACGTCGGTGAAAAACTCGACCGGACGCTCGAGCCATCCGCCTGCCGCCGTCGCTAGCGGATTCTTCGGCCAATCCCAGGCGAAGTCGCCGAAGGTGAACAGGCAGAGCATGACCTTGATGTCGCGACGTTCGGCAGCGGCGAGGATGCGGTCGAGGCGTTCGGCGGATTCGTTGCTGTAATGACCGATGCCGCGGTAGCCGGCGTTGACCTCGGACGTCGCCCATTCGAGCGAGGTGCCGCCGTAATAATGGACCAGCCACAGCCGGGTCGCGTTACCCCCGGCGGCCGCCAGCGAGGTGAGCCAGCGATCGTAGACCTGCGATCCCATCTCGGTCGGCCATCCGCAATTGATCCCGACGGGAATGAACGGGGCGCCATCGCTGGTGATGAGCCCGCGACCATGCGCGGGCAGCGCGACCACGCCGCGGCCGGGGATGGCGCAGGCGATCGCGGTGAGTTCGCCGCCGGGGTGCGTCCACGTCCGCTCGGCGGTCGTCACCGTCAACCGCCAGCGCCAACGCCAGAGGCCCGGCCGATCCGGCGCGAAACGCAGGCACCACGATCCCGGTCCGGCGTCGCGAAACCGTTCCCAGGCCAGATCGCGTTTCTTCTCGGTCGAGAACGACGACGCCTCGTACGCCTCCTGCGGAACATACCAGAAACACGGCTGCACCCGCACCACGCCGTCGGGAGCGGTGATCTCGGCGTCCACCCGCACCTGCGCCGGATCCCAGGGATCCAAGCCATCGGGCAGGTCGAGATCGTGGGCGCTGGTCAGCGCCTGATAGCGGTCGAACACCGGCACGTCCACTGGCGCAACGGGCACGTCAGGCGGGATCGGCTCTGCCGCATGAATGCAGGCCATCAGCACGAGCAGGAGGAGGTGGCGAGCCATGGCCGCAGGATGTCGCAATGCCTGCGCAGAACCAGGGAACGTCCGGGAAAAAACGTCTGCGGGGGCGTTCCGGGTGCCCCGATCCGAGTTCTGCGAGGCACAGCTGTGACGAGTACATCGCACCAGGAACCCAGAACGATCCTCCCCTTCCCCCGTTGCGCGGGCCCTCCCTTGGAAACAATCCCTTCCGAGGACCCCATGCTCATCGCCATCGCGTCGGACCATGCCGGGTTCACCTACAAGCAGAAGATCATCGAGTTCCTGCAGGGGCGCGGCCACAAGGTGCGCGACTTCGGCACCTCGTCCGAGACGCCGTGCGATTATCCGCTGCTCATCCGTCCGGCCGCCGAGGCGGTGGCGCGCGGCGACTGCGAGCGCGGCATCGTGCTCGGCGGCTCCGGCAACGGCGAGGCGATCGTCGCCAACCGCGTGCGCGGCGTGCGCTGCGCCTACTGCTTCAACGCCGAGACCGCACGGCTCGGGCGCGAGCACAACAACGCCAACTGCATCTCGATCGGCCAGCGCATCGTCGCCCTCGAGACCGCGCTCGACATCGTGAAGGTGTTCCTCGAGACGCCGTTCGCCGGAGACCGCCATGCGCGGCGCATCGCGCTGATCGATGGCCCCGAGGACAACGACCGCTGAGATCCATCAGGACGGCAGCGCCAGCCGATAGGGCGCGTCGCCGCGGTAATCCACCGCGACCGTCCCGCTGGCATCCACCGTCACCGTGTAGCTGATCGTCCCCAGCGAGGTCGGCAGCGCGGTAACGCCGAAGCTGCTTCCGGGAATCATCCACGCGCGCGGCACACCGCAGCCGAGGACCAGCGCGTCCCCCTCCTCGACCACGAACAGGTCACGCAGGCAGGTCACCATCTCCGCGGTCGTCCAGTTGTGCGGCATGTTGCCGCCCGCGGCATCGGACGAGAGCCAGCCGCGGCGCTCGTCACCGTTCCTGAACGGCAGCATCTCGGTGCCGGTGGGGCTGCCCTCGACGAAGGCGTGCACATCCCAACCATGCGGCTGGTCGCCGAGCATGCCGTCGAGGCAGGTCCAGGCCTCGTCGCAGCGGCCGACGAGCAGCGCGTTGTGGATCTGCGCCGCTTCGAAGTACGTCCACAGCGGTTCGGCGATGCGGGCGCCGGCGGCATCGAGCCGGTTGGTCGCGTACCAGGAGGCGAAGCGGTCGGCGAGCGCAGGACGGTGCCCGGCGAGCGCGCCGGTTGGATACGGGGCGACCGCCGGATCGCGCCCGTTGCCGTATGCCGGCAGCAGATGGGTCGCGATCAGATCGTCGAGCCGGAGCGCGGTCGCCGACCACGCGTGCGCGAGCGACGGCTCGCCGACCAGGCCGGCCGCCTGCGCCGCGAGGCGGAATCCGCACGACGTCCAGCAGTTGATGTAGAAATCGGGAGAATGCCAATCCATGCGTCCGTGCACCAGACCGTTCACCGCGGGCAGGCAGACGATGGACGATCCCGGCGACATCACGTACGCCGGCGTGCGGTTCTCGGTCAGCGCGCGGATCGGCGCCGTCGCAGAGAGCATGCGCTCGAGCCAGTCGATGCGCGCACTGATATGCGGGAACACGCGCGCGAGCCAGGCGCGATCGCGGGTGATCAGCGCATGCGAGACCAGCGACCAGATGCCTTCGCCGGGAGCATCTGATTCGGCACCGAATCCACCGCTGAAGATCAGCGGCGCCAGGTAGTCGTTGCCGATGCGCGCGAGATCGTGGCGGCCGAGCATATCCAGGGCGCGCAGCACGATCACCGCGTCGCGCATCCACAGCACCGGATAGTTGACCGCGCCGATGCGCGGCAGACCGCATTCCATCGCCGACAGGATGTGGTGCGCGCAGTGCTCCCAGGTGTGGGCGATGCGCGCGTCCGGCGCGAAGATCCGCGCCGACAGCTGGTCCGACCAGGTCCTGTTCGCCCGGTCGATGCCCTCGTGAGCCGCGATGCCCGCATGGCGCGCGGTCGAGGGGATCGCCGTGCCGAACGCGCGGTCGGCGAAGCCGTGCTCCGCGCGCACGGCGAGGCGCGAGCCCGCGCTCGGGGCGATCCGCAACTCGCGGTAGAGGACCACGATCGGCGCGTCGTGATGGTCGTCGGCGGGAACGATCAGGCAGACAATGGCCGGATCCTCGACCACGATGCGTAGCGAACCGTTGACGGTCAGCGTACCTTCGGCCTGGTTCCAGCGCAGCTCTGCGATCTTCGCCCCGGCCGGCCCGACATCCCTGACCACCACCGCGACCGATGCGTCGACCGTCCGCTCGGCGGCGAACGTCCACTCGCAGAAGTCGACGCCCTCGGAACCTTCGCCGCCGAGGTGCGCCAGCCGGCTCGACACGGCGACCGGCCCGGCGCGCCAACGCGAGGCGACCACCGGCGGCGCGAGCTCCCAGGCGATCTCGTCTGGCGGCAGCAGGTCGGGAGTCGACAGCGACTCGCCGACCGCCACCCACAACGAGACGCCGCAGGTCCAGACGCCCGGCGAGAAGCCGTTGCCGGGCTCGACGGTGGTCTTGTCGCAGCCGTCGGACAACGGATCGCCGAGGAAGAGGTGCGTCCGCCCACGGTTCGGCGTCGCGCGCGCGCGCTCCGCGATTGCGGCCGGATCGGCGGCGGTCAGGTGGCTCATGGTCGGCTCCTCGGCCGCCATGATCGCATGCGGATCCTCGCCATCCGCCACCTTTCCCGCCCGGACACGGCGGAATCACCCAGGCCGGAGGAGGACTATGCTCGTGCCAGCCGCTCGAGCAGCGGATCGGCGATCCCGGCCTCGGCGAAGCCCTTGGCGCGCAGCTGGCACGCGGGACACGCGCCGCACGGCGGAATCAGGCCATTGTAACAGGTGTGGCTGTGTGCGAGCAGCGGCAGCGCCCCGAGGTCCTGCGCCAAGCGCACGGTGTCGGCCTTGCTCAGGCGCATCAGCGGCGTGTGGATGACGAAGGGCGCGTCCATGCCGCGGCGCAGCGACTCCTGCAGCGCGGTCATGGTCTCGTCGCGGCAATCGGGATAGCCGCTGTAATCGGTCTCGCACACGCCGGTCACCAGGTTCGCCGACCCGCGCTGGTAGGCGAATGCGGCGGCGAGCGTGAGGAAGATCAGGTTGCGGCCGGGAACGAAGGTGTTCGGGAGCTGGTTCTCGGCGCGCACGCCGGCGGTCACCGCTTCATCGCCGGTCAGCGCATTGCCGCCGAGGGCGCGGAAACTGTCGCACGGCACCAGCGCATGGGCGACCCCGGCCATGCGCGCGATCTCCGACGCGGCCTCGAGCTCGATGCGGTGCCGTTGTCCGTAATCGATGGCGAGCGTGTGCACGCGCGCGAAACGCTTCAGCGCCCAAGCCAGGCAGGTGGTCGAATCCTGACCGCCGGAGAGCAGCACCACCGCAGCATCGCCTCGCAGATCCATGCCGGAAATCTACCCGCGCGTGCGCCGGTGCCACCGCGGAATCGGGCGGCGTCCGCCCTATGACTTCTCGTCGACGACCTCGTTGCGCTCGTTCAACACCAGCACCTTCGGATGGTAGGTCTTCAGCTCGTCATCCGAGTAGATCGCGAAGGCGGCGACGATGACGCGGTCGCCGACGTAGTTGAGCCTCGCCGCGGCGCCGTTGACGATGAACTCGCGCTTGCCGCGCTCGCCGGCGATCAGGTAGGTCTCGAGACGGTTGCCGTTGTTGCAGTTGAGCAGCTGGATCTTCTGGTGCACCAGCAGGCCCACGCGCTCGATCAGATCGAGGTCGACGGTGAGACTGCCTGCGTATTCGAGGCGGCAGGCGGTGATCGCCGCGCGGTGGAGTTTCCCTTGGAGCATTTCTCGCAGCATGACGGCATTCTCGGCGGTGCCCCAGCGACGAAAGCGGTATTCTCCGCGGCA
>JACDEN010000121.1 GCA_013816415.1 Planctomycetota bacterium | reverse complement strand
CCGCCCGGCAGTTCGCCCGCCTCGATGCCACCGAGCGATTCGGCGGCGCCGCCCGCCGAGCCGCTGGAGAGGACCTCGACGCGGGAGTCGATCGCGACCACCACCACATCGCGGTAGCTGAACGACGTGCGCGTCAGCGCCGCCTTGGCCGCGGCCAGCGGACCGGGGTCCGATCCGCGCGCGCCCATGCTCGCGCTGCGGTCGACCAGCAGGACCAGGCGCTCGCCGCCGCCGATGCCGGCGAGCGACGGGCGCATCACCATCAACGCGATCAGCGCCACGATCAGGCAGCGGCACAGCAGCAGGAGGAAGTTGGTGAGCTGGTAGCGCCGCTGCGCCTTGCGCGCGGCGGCAAGCAGCCAACGCATCGCCGCCCACGGCCGCGGACGCGGGCGTTTGCGCAGCAGCAGATGGATGATCACCGGCACCGCGATCAGCGCGAGGCCGCCGACCAGTGCTGGATTGAGCACGCTGAACACGGGATGTTTCTTAGGCCGGGCAGCAGGGGGGGCCAGCGCAAACCCACGCGCTCACCGCTGCTGGGCCCGTCGCGGTGCGCGGTTTCCGCTGGCGGATGCACCGCCGCTGACCGCGCGAGCGGCGCGAATCCCATTGGTCGGCGCCTCGTGGCCTTAGGATCCGGCCATGGCGTACCATCGTGCTCGGGAAAGCCGCGCGGATCGCGGGCTGGTGTTCGCATTGCTGGCCATCGCGGCGGCGGTGCCGACGGCCCGCTGCGCCACCGTCGCCACCTATGATGGCCAGACCGCCACCGGCGAGACGCAGACGTTCCAGGCGACCAGCGTCTCGCTCGGCGGCACGAAGATCGCGCTGGCCGACTGCGACTGGATCGAACCGGGGGGACACGCGTCCGCGGCCGCGACCCGAGCGGCGATCTGGATCACCCTCGGCGACGGCGGCTGCCTGCCGGCGACCCGCATCGAGGCCGCCGACATCCCCGACGCGATCGCGGTCGAGGGTCCGCTCGGACCGCTGGTGATTCCCCTGTCCGCGGTCGCCGGCTGGGGTGATGCCGGTCCCGCCGAGACGGGTCGTCCGCAGGACCGAGTCACACTCGAATCGGGAGCGCTCTCAGGCAGCGTCCTGGGGATCGCCGACGGCATGCTGCGCTTCAAGAGCCAGCTCGATCCGAAGCCGCTCGACCTGCCGGTGGCGAAGATCCAGGCCCTGCGCCTGGCGACGCCGATCCGGGCGCCGAAGGGCGTCGTGCTGTCGGTCACGCTGGACCCCGATCACGCGCCGCTCTTGGTCCTGCCGAAGGACGGGCTGCCGCTGGCCGCGGCGCCGACGCTCGCGGTCGGCAAGGCGCTCGGCGGCCAGCGCCTGCGCGTCGAAGGCGGCAGGCGCGTCTACCTCGGTTCGTTGAAGCTGTCGGCGACCGATGAGGCCGGTGCGTTCGGCGTGGTATGGAAGCACCGCATCGACGCCGATCTCGACGGCGGACCGCTGGCATTGGGCGGCGTGCATTTCCCGCACGGACTGACCGTGCACAGCAAGGCGCGTCTGGCGTGGGACCTCGGCGGAGCCTATGAACGGCTGCACGCGCTCGCTGGGATCTCGGATCTGGTCGCGCCCGAAGGCGACTGCCAGGTGGCGCTGCTGGCCGACGGCAAGCCGCTGTGGATGCGCGACAGCGTGAAAGGCAGCGACAAGCCGATCACGCTCGATCTGGATGTGAGCGGCGTGAAGACGCTCGAGCTGCAGGTCGAGTACGGCGCACGCTACGACATCGGCGACCACGTCACGCTCGCCGATGCGTGGCTGCTCAAGACCAGGTGATCGCGCGGGTGGTCGGATGAGCACCGGTGGTCGGATGCCGCCGACGGCCGGATGCGCGACGGCGGTCAGGCCGACGGCGGCGCCGGTTTGTCAGCGGACGGAGCCGTGGGTGCGGGAGCATTCGCGGGGCTCGCGGGCGTTCCGGCCTCCTCGCGCTTGGCCTCCTCCTCGAGCTCCTTCGCCAGCTTGTCGAGGTCTTCGAGATCCTCGTCATCCCAATAATCGTCCTCGCGCACCAGCAGGTAGGTCAGCATGCCGCCGCCGATGAGCAGGTTCATGCAGTAGCCCAGCAGCACCGAGAGGATCAGCCCCTGCCAGATGCCGGCGACCAGGCCGGGGCCGTAATAATAATAGGAGCTCTTGAAATCCGTGTTCCTGCCGTCGGTGCCCGACCGGGTGAGGATCGGCATGCGATAGGGTTCGCGCAGCATCGGCGTCGAGCGGTAATCGCGGTCCCAGGAGCCGTAGAACTTGCCGAGGTATTGGATCGGTTCGTACTTCGAGAGCATGGAGTAGCGCACTTCGCTCGCGCGCTCCTCGACCCGGCGCAGCTCCTGCTCCGGATTGTGGCCGGGCAGGAGATCGAGATTGGTCGGGCCCTTGAGGTAGTTCATCCCCGACATGCCGATGAAGAAGGAGACGTTGATCATCACCATGGTCAGGATCAGGCTCGCCACCAGCACGTGCGGCTTGGTGCCGACCGCCTCGATGGTGTCGACCACGTTGTCGAACCAGCCGTGCTTGCGGATGGCGATGATGCCCGGGAAGACGAACAGCGAGAGCAGGACGGCGATGCCCAGCAGGACGGCGAAGATCGCGAGGAAATAGGCGATCGGGTAGAACACCGCGTAGACCGCGCCGCCGACGTACGGGATGCTGCAGAACAGCTCGGGCAGATAGATGAGGCCGACGTTCACGCCGACCACCAGCAGCAGCAGCACCAGCGGCACCAGCACCGCGGGAACCAGTCGGCCCTTGAACTGCCCGAAGGCTTCGCCCAGGGAGAGGAACTCGTCGTCGAGCAGGTCCGCGCGCATGAACACCGAGACCAGCGTGGCGCCGATGCTGTACACCACGACGCCCACGGTGATCCAGATGAAGAGCATCAGGTGGTACCAGAAGCCCTCGACGCGGGTGTCGCTCAAGGCGTCAAAGATGTGCGGGAACGACCACGCCCACAGCCCGAGCGCCACCAGGGTCAGCGCCGAGATCAGCATGCACTTCGGCTTGAAGGCGAGCATCGGGGCGGTGAAGAGGTCCTTCCAGGTCCACTGCCGCGGCTCCGGCTTCCATTCCTGGGGAGCGTTCGCGGCTGCCGGCGCCGCGGCGGCCGGTTGGTCGGAAGTCGAAGTCATGCAGGGTCCTCCGCGAGTGGGGCACTCTAGGAGTGCCTCTGGATGCGTGCAACTGTTGGTGCAGGGGCTTTGCCCCTTTTAGTGCAGGGGCTTTGCCCCTACGGCCCTTTGGGCCTACCCCGCGGGCTTTGTCGCGGTTCGTTTTCGGCGTTCCGCCGAAAACATGGCGGCATCGGCTGCGCCGATTTTATGCCGCCACCACCGCTTGGCGCCCGGGGGCTTTGGCCTTAAGTGCAGGGGCGTTGCCCCTACGGGCCTTCGGGCGTGGCGAACTGGTGGTACACTCCCCGGTGAGCGATCAGCGAGCTGCAGCCCAGGTACCAACCCACGCCCCCGCGACCGGGGGCGATGCGCCCGTGCGCAAGCGGTTGGGGGACGGTGAGGTGCTGCCGGCGCCGGAGGGGTACCAGCAGCTGGTGCTGATCGCCAGCAGTCCTCGGGGCGACATCTATCGCGGCTGCGATCGCGAGGGCCACGGGGTGGCGATCCGCCAGGTGCCCGCGCTCGAGGACGCGACCGAGCGCGCGGGGTTCGAACGCGAGGTGCGGGCGAGCCTGCGCCTCCACCATCCGCACATCGTGCGCTCGATCGCGACCGGGCAGCGCCACCACGCGCGCTACCTGATCATGGAGCTCGTCGACGGGCCGAGCCTGCGCGCCCGGCTGGCGGAGCAGGGCGCCCTCTCGGAGCGCGAAGGCGTGATGGTGCTCGCCCACATGGCGCAGGCCCTCGGGTACGCCTGTCGCCACGGCGTGCTGCATCTCGACGTGCGGCCGGCCAACATCCTGCTCGCGCCGGCGCGCCTCGGCGTGCGCGAGCCGTTCTACGCGAAGCTGTCGAACTTCGCATTCAGCCATCTCGGCGAGTTTTCCGACCACGGGGCCCATGCGGCGCTGGCGCACGACGGCGCGCGCATCCTCAGCCCCGAGCAGGCGGCGGGTGCCAAGCGCGTCGACCACCGCAGCGACATCTACGGCCTGGCGGCGACGGTGCTGCGCGCGCTCACGGTGGTCGCCGCCGACACCGGGCGGATCACTCGCCGCAAACGGCCGCACGATCCGCACATCCTGGCGGGCAGGGGCTTCGCGCCTGAGCTGGTCGAGCTGTTGTCCGCGATGCTGGGCGAGGACCCGCTGCTGCGGCCGGCGACCTGGGAGGACGTCATCTCGCGCAGCCGGAGCCTGCCGGCCACGCATCACCGCGAAGCGTCCGGCGATCCCCATGGCTGAATCAGGACCGGCGCTGCTCCGACTGTCAGATCTGATCCGCCGCATCGCCGCCGCGGGGCGCGCCCCGGTGCTGATCGAGGCGGAATGGGGCTCGGGCTCCGGCGCCATCGCGCGCGCCATCCACGACCAGAGCCCGCGCTCGTCGGCGCCGTTCATCGCCGCGACCTGCGCCGCGCTCGCCGACCATCTCGAGGACGAGCTCTTCGGCAGCGACCGGGGCGGCGGAAGGGGCAGCGACAGCGGCAGCGAGAAGCGCACCGCGCTGATCGACGCGGCCGCCGGCGGCACACTGTTCCTGGACGAGGTCGCAGAGGTGCCGGCGGTGGTCCAGGCCAAGCTCGCGCGGGTGCTCGACCACGCGGTCTTCCGCCGCTGCGGCGGATCCACCGACCTCGTCAGCGATGCGCGTCTGGTGGTCGCGACCAGCCATGATCTCGCCGCTGCAGTCGAGGCCGGGCGCTTCCGCGCCGACCTCTACCACCTGCTGCGCTCGGCGGTGGTGACGGTTCCGCCGCTGCGCTCGCGCCCCGAGGACGTCCTGCCCTTCGCCGAGGCCGAGCTCGCGCGCTGCGCCAAGCGCATCGGTAAGGATGCGCCAAAGCTGTCGTCGCGCGCGAAGGATGCGCTGCTCGCCCATCGCTGGCCCGGCAACGAGCGCGAACTGGCGCTGGCGATGGAGCGCGCCGCGATCCTCACCGAAGTCGACATCACGCCCGAGGACCTGTCGCTCGCGGAGCCGCGCGCGGACGGCGAGCCCGGCGCGCTGGTGATCCCGCCGGGAGAGCGCAATCTGGCGGTGATCGAGACCATGGTGCTGCGCGCGGTGCTGCGCGAGACCGGCGGACAGAAGACGCGCGCCTCCGAGCTGCTGGGCATCAACCGCACGACGCTCTACAACAAGCTCCGAGCGATGGGACTGCGCTGACCGGGAATCAGTAAGGAGCGGGTGATGGTAAGTAGCAGGTGATGGACTTGATTCTCCCTCGGGCGCCGAGTGGCGGTGGCGGCATAAAATCGGCGCAGCCGATGCCGCCACGATTTCTGCGGAACGCAGAAATCGAACCGCGACAAAGCCCGGGGGTAGGCCCGCAGGGCCGTAGGGGCGAAGCCCCTGAGCAAATCGAGCGCCGAGCGGCGGTGGCGGCATAAAATCGGCGCAGCCGATGCCGCCACGATCACGTAGGCCCTGCCGTAGTGATCGAGCCGCGACAAAGCTCGGGGGTAGGCCTTCAGGCCGTAGGGGCGAAGCCCCTGAGAAAAAAGTAGCGCAGCCCCTGAGCAAACAGTTGCTCCGTGCGCGCAGCGTGCTGAAGTGCCGGCATGAGCGACTTCAACGCCATCGCGGACGCGTGCGGCATTCTCGTCGGCACGGGAACGGATGGCCAGTTCGCGCACCTCGGCACCGCGTGGTCCATGGGCGGCGGGGATTGGGTCGCCGCCTGGAGCGGCGAGGATCCTCCGCTGAACCCACGCCTGCTGCGCGCCGTCGACGGCGCCGTCGACGCGATCACGGCGTGGGAGTGCGAGGACGGCGTCGCCGGTTTCTCGAGCGCACCCGGGCCCGCCGCCCTGGCGCTGGCCACCGGCGGCGCGCTGCACAAGCGCGATCCGCTGCGCGCGCTCGGCTATCCGAGCATGGTCGACCACCCGGCGTTCCGCCTGCACCACGGCTCGCTCGACCCGCAGCGCTACGTGCCGTACCTGTGCCCGTGGATCATCGAAGGACACCTCGCGCTGTTCTCGAGCCAGGACGGCTGGCTGGTCGGCCGCTTCTATCCCGGCATGGCGGGCGGCCCGGTGCTCGATCGTGCGGGCCAGGTGGTCGGACTGCTGATCGACGGCGCGGATTCGCCCGAGCATCCGCCGCTGGCGCGCTTCCGTCTCCTGGTGTAGACGCGCCGCATCGAAGTGGGGGTCACGGCGGAGGCTTGCCGTCCATCGCGGCGCGCACGATCCCGAGTTCGCGCATCGGCGCGCGCTGGAAATTCGGATTCATCTGCGCGCGTTTGTATCCGGCGATGTTCTCCTCGAGCCGTGCGGCGCAGGCTTGGAGCACCGCCTTCGCCTCCGCCGGTCGCTTGGCGGTCTGCGCGCGGAAGAAATCCACCGCCTCGGTGAACCAGAACGGCTCCTGCCCCATGTGGAAGGTGCGCAGGCTGCGTTCATGGAAGGCCCACGGCTCGATGAGGGTCGGGGGCGCGAGCCCGGCTTCGCGCAGGGCCCGGAACGCGTTCGCCCGTAGGCAGCCGTTCTTATCGGCGAACTCGTCGTCGCCCGTCGCCCAGCGTGCCAGCTGCTCGCGGCTCTCGGCGAGCAGTGGGCCGGTCAGGATCGGCATGACTTTGCTCGCGTGCTCGTCGTCGCTCTCCAGCGCCTTGACCTCGGTGATGGGCTTGATGCCCGCCGCGCGCTTGTGCTCGGTCCAGCCGGGCTTGTCGCCGGCGTCACGCAGGTAGTCGATCGCTTCCCCGGCTTCGGAATAGCTCGAGCTCAGCATCACGAGATTCTTCACATGGTAGCGCAGCTCCTGATCCGGCGTGAGCTGCTTCACGTCCGTGAGGACGGAATAGGCGTTCACGCGGTCGCCGTGCTCGTCGGAATCGAGCTCCGCCCGCATGGCGTTCACGAAGGTCGAATCGTGGGCGATCAGCAGCGCGCGCAGACGTTTCGCCTCCTCGCCGTAGCGGCCGGTGTTGCGGAAACCGCGCTTCAGCGTCTCGAGGATCTCGGCCAGGAGCTCTCCCGGCGTCGCGTCTGCGAATTGGACCGCCGCGCCGCGCACCCCGTCCTGCCGATTGCTCTCGCACAGGTCCTCGACCAGGGATCGGCAGACCAGCAGATCCTGGGGATAGCGTTTGCGCAGATCGAGCAGGATGCGTGCGGATTCCTCGTAATCATGCTGTTGCGCGTGGAAGCGCGCCTCGGCGAGATCGACATCGCGCGCGAGCTCGGCGTCGTCGAGCCAGGTCCGGGTCTGTCGCAGCTCCGCGAGACGCCGGCGCGCATCGCTGAAGCGCGACGCCGTCAGGATGCGCGCGATCTCGGCGGCGA
>JACDEN010000670.1 GCA_013816415.1 Planctomycetota bacterium | reverse complement strand
GAGCACCATCGTCAGCGGTATGGGTGGTCGAGATCGTGGTCATGGCCAATTCCCCCGCCGGCTTATTGCGCACGATGTGCCAATCCTGCGTTCATCCCAAGCCGCTGCTGGGACTGGCCTTGCCCATTCAGCACGATTGGCTGAGAGATTTTGATCTGGTTTTAGATCTGTTTTTAGATCTAATTTCTACATAATGGAATCGCTGTCGGCCTCCGATGCCGCCTGGGCGGACATCGTCTATTCGGGATCCGTGGATGGAGACGCCCGACGGATCGCCGATCAGCTCAAACGTCGAACCGCCGACGACGCATTGCGGCGCGCCGCCGTCGCGCTCCAAAAACAAGTGCGGCTGACGATGGGCGAGATCACCGACGAGGACTACCTGCCGCTGCTGCGCGCGGCCCTCGACGACCTGCCCAAGCACGAACGCCTGATGGCGATCCTGTTGAATTCCGCGGTGTGGCTCGCGGTCAAACGCAACCGCCTCGACGACGCCGAGCGCAGCCTGCGCTTCCTGCGCACCCAGTTCGGCCGGACCGCCGATCCGTACTGCCGTCTCAGCCTGATCCATGGCGAGGCCTTCTTCGCCAATGCGGTCGGCGACCACTCGCGCCTGCGGGCTCTGCACGGGCAGGCGATGGCGATCCCGCTGCCCGAGGGCGAGCGCCAATGGCTGCTGACCCGCAGCCAGTACCTCGATTCGCTGATCGCCGACCACCGCATCGCGAGCGCCAACCGGCTGCTCGCCGACCTCGAACGGCGGGCCGCGCGCCTGCGCAGCGTGACCGCGGTGGTGCCCCTCGAGATCCTGCGCGCACGCTGGTGCCTCGCCGCTGGACGGTTCGCGAACGGCCTTGCCGCGCTCGCGACCTCTCAAGACTCTCCGAACATCGGACGCGCGCTGCGCCTGTCGCTGCGCATCCGTCTGCGTGCGCGCCTCGACGATCTGGCCGGAGCGCGCGCGGACCTGGCCACCTTCGAGGAGGTCCGGCGCGGGGACGTCGGCGTCACCGGAGCGACTGACACCACCAGCGATGCGCATGCGCACCTGCTCGCGGGATCGTGTGCGCTCGCCGCGCGCGCCTATCCCGATGCCGAACGCTCGGTACGCGACGGCCTTGAATCATCCGACCGCGTCCATCCGGCGAGCATCGAGGCCCTGCTGGTGCTCAAGGCGCAGATCGAACTCGCGCGGGCGGATGCGCCGGCTGCGCGCCGCACTCTGCTCAAGCTCGCGTCCGTGGGCGAGCGCCCCGATCTCGCGCTCGAATGGATCCGCCTCCACCTGCTCGAAGGCGACCTCGCCTCCGCCGCAGCGGTCCTGCACGGTCTCGAGCCGGAATGCGACGCGACCTATCTCCAGGGACAGCTGACCCACGCCCACGAATGCTCGGCGCATCGCTGGGCCCAGCTGTTGGCCACGGCCGCCATGGGATCCTCCGCCAAGGCGACGAAGCCGGAGCGCCCCCGGCCGTCTCGCGATGGGTCGCCGCCGCGCGCGGACCTGATCGGCGGATCGACCGCGATGGAGCGTGCGCGCTCGCTGGTCGCGCGCTTCGCCGACCTCGATGCGCCAGTGCTGATCGACGGCGAGACCGGGACCGGCAAGGAGGTGGTGGCGCGCATGCTCCACGCCGGTTCGCACCGCGCCGCCGAACCGTTCGTCGCAGTCAATTGCGGCGCCTTGTCGGACACACTGATCGAATCGGAGCTATTCGGCCATGTGAAGGGCGCGTTCACCGGCGCATCCGCCGATCATCCCGGCTTGTTCGTCTCGGCCGGCAAAGGCACCATCTTCCTCGACGAGATCGTCTCGATGTCGCCACGGCTGCAGGCCTCGCTCCTGCGCGCGCTCGAGACCGGCGAGGTCCGCCCGGTCGGCGGGACCCGCAGCCGGCGCATCTCCGCGCGCGTGGTCGCTGCGACCAACCGCCCGCTCGCCGCCGAGGTCAAGCGCGGCGCGTTCCGCTCCGACCTGTTCTTCCGCCTCGAACGCCTGGTGATCGACCTGCCGCCCCTGCGCGACCGCGCCGAGGACATCTCGGCGCTGGTCGATCACTTCCTGCGCGGTGATTTCGCCGAATCCGGAGCGGTTGCGAGCGCCGCCCTGCTCGACGATCTGCGGCACCGGCCGTGGCCGGGCAATGTGCGCGAGCTGCGCAACGTCATCGAACGGATGGTTCTGCTCTCCGGATCCCAGGCCGTGCTCCTGCCAGAGAGCCCGGCGGCGAACGATGCAACCGCCGATCCGAGTCCGATCATGCACACGCCGAACGCATCCGCTCCTTCCGGTGCAGCCGGCTATCCCTCGCGTCTCGACTTCCTGCGCGCTGCCTTCCGCGAACGGCGCCGACTGACCCGCGGCGATGCCATCCGTCTGCTGCACTGCGCGCCCGAGACCGCTGCCCGCGCGCTCGCCCAACTCGAAACCGAGAAGTTCGTGCGCCGCGTCTCGACCTCGGCGCACCACCGCACCTCGCACTTCGAGATCGTCGCATCGTAGCGCAGCCGGCGCCCAGCGTCAGCGCGCCGCTGCTGTCGTTGCGGAGGCGACGCCCGCCCCGGGAGCGGCGAAGGTGGAGCG
>JACDEN010000669.1 GCA_013816415.1 Planctomycetota bacterium | reverse complement strand
AGCGGTAGCCGACGCCCTGGCGAATCTACGTCTGAAAATCGACGAGGTGAAGCCAGCGATCGACATCGCCGAACTGTCGACGATCACAGCGGATAAGACGTTGATCGTGCAGCTTTTCCAGAATATCATCGGCAACGCGATAAAATATCGTTCCGAAACGCCCCGCATATCTGTTTCGTCGAGCCAGACAGAACGCGAGTGGACCTTCACCGTTGGAGACAATGGGATCGGGATAAAGGCCGACGACCTCAAACGCATATTTGAGGCTTTTCGGCGCTTGCACACCTCGGACTACGCGGGATATGGAATCGGCTTGGCGACGTGTAAGCGGATCGTAGAGATGCATGGGGGAGAGATCTGGGTCGAATCGACTCACGGGGTCGGATCGCGGTTCTTCTTCAGTGTCGCTAGACGCACCAGCTGTTTCGTTCCTGCGCAGAACGACCCCCCGCATATATGAAGGGGGACCGACACCGGTTGCTTCCATATCCGAAGTCATTTCAATTCCCGTGATGAAGATCCTACAGGTGGAAGACAGCATCGGCGAGACGACGCTGTTGGCGGAGGCGATCGAGGCGTCGGCCGTGGACATCACAGTCCAGGTCGCCCCGAACGGGCTGCGCGCGATCGAGCACCTGCACCTGGCCTCGCAAGGCACCCACGACGTGCCGGACCTGATCCTGTTGGATATGAACATGCCGGTCATGGACGGCATGTCCTTCCTGCAGGTCAGGTCGAAGCAGGACGCGCTGCTGCGCATCCCGGTGGTGGTGTTCATCTCGTCGATGAAATCTCCGACCATCGAGCAGGTGAAGACGCTGGGAGCCACGCCGATCGTGAAGCCGATGACCTTCGACGACTACCTGGCCCTCGCCCGTCGCCTGTCGCGTTTCCCGTCGCTCGATGCGACACCGAAGCACGGGCACCAGGTGATCAGCGTCGGCTGAACGGCTCGTCCGCGGCCCGGCCGCCCCCATAGCCCATCTCCAGTCGAATGCGTGGTGGTCGAAGATGTCTTCCCCTGCCGCAATGCGGCCTCGACCAAAGGGCTGTGCGTCAGGTACACAGAAAGGCCATCTGGACGAATAAGCAGTACTCCCTCTCTGAATTCGAGACAGCGGAGCGCCCATTGGCCCTCAGAGCAAAAACGGACGGAGAAAGAGAAGCAGTGGACATGTCCGCCTTCAAGTCGTTCGTTCGCCAAGCGGTCGCGCTCAACGGTTCTGGTAGATCGAATCGTTTGGGGAAAGCGATAACCCGTCAGCTTGCGTGACTTCGGATCCACCCATCCGGATGACACGAGACGAGACCGCACGCATCCGCTCCGCAGCAGCGATCTCAGCAGCCTGTCGACGGAAAATCCAGAACGCGGAAGTCCGCCCAGGCCGGCGTCATCACCGATTCGGCGTATGATCGACGGCGGGCGCCGGTGTCGGATGGTATTCGTCGCGTCCGAGGCCTGAGTACTGCAGCTTCTCGCGCACCAGCAGCTCGACCACGTAGGGATCGCTCTTGTCGAGGCCCTTGCGGAGCTCGTCCATCTGGACGATGTCGGACTTAGTACGCTGGGTGGCGTCGCGCTCCTGCTGGGCCTGGATGCGGACCTGATTCACCTCTTTGGCCCGTTCGCCGAGCTGGCGGCAGAGCACGGCGATCAGCGCGAGGCCGATGACGACGTGGACGGCGATGAGGATCTGGCGGACGGGAGTCACGAGGCCTCCGCCGCCTTCTGCGCGAAGGTCGAGGCGATGGCGTGCGACATGCGGGCGACCACCGGTGCGAGGGCGGTGTAGACGTCGCTCGCCGCGCGGCGCGGGTGGAACGTGCCCTTGGTCTTCACCAGCTTGTGGCACGCGTCGTCGATGCCTTTGAACACGCCCACGGCGGAACCGGCGAGGGTGGCGGCGCCGAGCGCGGCGGCCTCCTGGACCGGCACGGCGGCGATGTTGCGGTCGAGGGCGTCGGCCAGGATCTGGCACCACAGGTGGTTGGTCGCGCCCGGGCCGGTGATGAAGATGTGGTCGGGACCGCGCTTGAGCTCGATCAGCGCCGTGATCGCGTTGCGGCACGCGAGCGCGCCGCTCTCCATCACCGCGCGCACGAGGTGGCCGCGCTTGTGGCGATGCTCGAGGCCGATGAAGCCGCCGGCGGACGGACGGGTGCCGGAGAGGTAGACCAGGCCTTCGGATCCCGGCGGGACCTCGGCTGCGAGTTCGGAGAGGAGATCGAGCGGATCGCGCTGATTGCGCCGCGCCTGCGCCACCTCGACGGGCAGCACCTGATCCATGATCCAATCGAGGCCGGGCGAGCTGGCGAGATCCGTAGCGGTCAACGCCCAGGTCCCGGCGATGCAGTGGCAGGTCGAAGTCAGGCGTCCCTGTGGATCCTTCATCGCTTCTGCGGTGGGGACGAGCAGCGATCCCTGGCCGCCGAGTTCGATCACCGCGGCGCCTGGATGCAGCACGCCGGTGGCGATCGCGGTGGCGGCCGCGTGGCCGGCACCGGTGACCACCGGGGTTCCCGCCTGCAGGCCGGATTCGCGCGCGGCGGAATCGGTGACTCGGCCGGACATCGCCGGGCCGTTGTTG
>JACDEN010000668.1 GCA_013816415.1 Planctomycetota bacterium | reverse complement strand
GGTGCGCGCGATCCCGCCGGGCGTGATGCCAGTGTTCTGGGCGTGCGGCGTCACGCCGCAGGCGGTCGCGCTGGCGTCGAAGCCGCGGCTGATGATCACCCATGCTCCCGCCCACGCCTTCGTCACCGACCTGCGCCTCGAGCAGGTCTCACTGCCATGACCACCACAACGACCAACACAAGGAACCCGATGAAAAATCTGCGATTCGCCTGCATCGGCTGCGGCGAGATGGGCGCGCTGCACGTCCTGAACGCCAAGGCCATTCCCGGCGTCGAGGTCGTCGCCTACGCCGACGTTCGCCCCGGACAGGCTGAGAAATTCCTCGAGCAGTACGGTGGCGATTACGCCACCACCGATCCCGCGCGCATCTTCGCCGATCCGCGCATCGATGGGGTGCTGATCCAGACCGGCCCCAAGCACCATCCCGCGCTCGGGATCGCAGCGGCGAAAGCCGGCAAGCACATTTTCATGGAGAAGCCGGTCGCGCTCACCGTCGAGGACGCGTTGGAGCTCGAACGCGCGGTCGCCGCATCCGGCGTGCGCTTCCTGGTCGGCTTCTGCAATCGTCTCGCTCCGGCGGTGGTGCGCGCCAAGCGCCTAGTGCCCAAGCCGTGGATCACCGTCGGCCAGTGCGCGGACAGCATTGTCCATCAGGCCTGCCACAATCTCGACCTGATCGTGCACTGCTTCCATGAAGCTCCGCTGGTCAGCGTGTACGCCAGCGGCGGCACGTACTACGGGCTCGAGGCCGATGCGCATCTGCCGGCGGACAGCTTCATCGCCACCCTCGGCTTCGCCGACGGCTCACAGGCGAGCTACGTCCAGCACGGCAAGGGCTACAACGCGCTGATGGGCAAGTACTCGTTCCAGCTCTTCGGCAAGGATCGCTGCGCGTACATCGCGAAACGCTTCAAGGAATGCCACCTGTCGACCGGCCTCGGCGGAGTCGACCACTCGCACGTCTTCACCGGCCCCGACTTCAGTCCCACGGATGCGGCGAAGCACGAGCAGAACGTGCGCGGACCGCACGGCTACATGGGGCACTTCGAGGAGCTCGCGGCACTGTGCGCGTCGATCCGTGACGGCAGCGAGCCGCCGATGACCATCGCGCACGGCCGCCATGTCCTGCAGGTCGAGGCCGCGATCATGGCGTCGCTGTCGACCAAGGCGGTGATCGATTACCCGGCGTTCCTGTCGAAGTGGAAGACACCTCAGCCCGCGAAAGCCGCGCGCGCTGCCGTTAGCGCGTCCTAGGATCGGGACCCGCCCCGATCGCTGTGAACTCGGCCAGAGTCCTTCGGCGGACCCGGTTCATCCGTGCTCAACGGTCCGTGCCTACCGCAGAGGAGGACACCAGCACCTGCCCGCCATCGTTGACTGCCCCCGGCCGCCCCGTGTCATGGCGGCATGGATGCCTCCACCGGCCTGTCCGCGCGCGACCTGGCGGTGCTCTGGCATCCCTGCGGGCAGATGCGCGACTATCGCGATTTTCCGCCGTTGGAGGTGGTCGGCGCCCACGGCTGCCGCCTGCGTCTCGCCGATGGCCGCGAGATCCTGGATGCCATCAGCTCGTGGTGGTGCAAGTCGCTCGGCCACGGCCACCCGCGGCTGCGCGCGGCGCTGGTCGCCCAGGCCGAGCGCTTCGAGCACGTGATCCTCGCCAACACCACCAACGAGCCGATCGTACGCCTGAGCGAGCGGCTGTGCGCGCTGGCGAATGTCGCGTCACCGGCGACCGCCGGCGCGCGACGGCTGGGCAAGGTGTTCTACGCCGACAACGGCTCGACCGCGGTCGAGGTGGCGCTGAAGCTCGCGCTGCAGGCGCACGCGCAATCGGGCCGCGCCGGACGCACGGGCTTCGCCGCGCTCGCGAACGGCTACCATGGCGAGACCGTCGGCGCGTTGTCGGTCGGCGACTGCGGCGCGTACAAGGATACCTTCGCCCCGCTGCTGTTCCCGTGCGTGATGCTCGGGCCGCTGCCGTATCGCAGCGGCGCTGCCGATCCGCGCTGGCAGGACGCGTCGCACGAGTGGCCGGCGATCGAAGGGCAGCTGGAGGCGGCCGCCGACGGCTTGGCCGCGATCATCTACGAGCCGATCCTGCAGGGGGCCGGCGGCATGCGCGTGTACTCGCCCGATCTCCTGCGCCGGCTGCGCGCGTGGGCCGACGCGCACGGCGTCTACCTCATAGCCGACGAGATCGCCGCCGGCTTCGGCCGCTGCGGCGCGATGCTGGCCGGAGAGCTCGCCGGCGTCACGCCGGATATCGCGGTGGTCTCCAAGGGTTTGACCGGCGGCTTCCTGCCGCTCGCCGCGGTGATCACCACCGATGCGGTGTACGACGCCTTTGTCAGCGACCAGCCGGGCCGCGCGTTCCTGCACTCGAACACCTACGCCGGCAGCGCCCTCGCGGTCGCCGTCGCCAATGCCGTGCTCGACGTGTTCGCCGACGAGGGCGTGCTCGCTGCGGTCGCGGCGTCGGGTCTTGGGCTGCGCGGCGGACTCGAGGACATCGCGCGTACGCGCCCCCAATTGCGCGATGTTCGCGGCATCGGCATGGTCGCAGCCGTCGACCTGCGCGCGCGCGACGGC
>JACDEN010000120.1 GCA_013816415.1 Planctomycetota bacterium | reverse complement strand
GCATCGAACCCTGCCAGACCTATGGCCTCACCGAATGCGCGAGCCAGGTATGCACCGTCGCGCCGGACGAGGTGGCAGCGCACCGCGGCCAAGCCGGCCGGCCGCTCTCCGGCATGGAGGTCGCCATCCATCGCGCGGACGGAAGCAGGGCGCCCATCGGCGAGAGCGGCGCGATCGCGGTGCGCGGCGCCGCGTTGTTCAGCGGCTATGAGGAGGACGGCGACCTCCGGGACCGGCAGCCCAGCGATCGCTGGTTCGCCACCGGCGATCTCGGTGAGCTCGACCGTGACGGCTTCCTCACCGTCCATTGCCGACGCCTGGATCTCATCATCAGCGGCGGCGAGAACGTCTACCCGGCCGCGGTCGAGGCGGTGCTGGAGACCCATCCGCGCATCCGCGAGGCCGGCGTGTGCGGCGTCCCCGACGAGGAATGGGGACAGCTGGTGGTCGCCGTGGTGGTCGCCGACGGAGCGCCGCCCGAGAACGCTGAGATGGAGGCGTGGCTGGAATCCCGTCTTCCCGGATTCGCCCGACCGCGCCGATGGACGTGGGCGGCCGAGCTGCCGCGGTCGCCGCTGGGCAAGCTGGCGCGCGACCGCCTCGCGGCGCTGCTGGCTCGCCAAGGCCCCGACGATGCGGCGCTGCCGTGAAAGACGTTGATCGCTGGGCGTTGGCGACCAAGTTCGCAGCCGCCTGGAGCGGCACATGGCCTCTGCACTGACCATAGACGAGCAGGTGAATGGTGTCAGCGTCCTGTCGTTCAGGCGCGACGCCAAGGGCGTGATCAACCTCGACCAGATCCGCCAGTTCTTCGGCACCGGGTTCCTCGAGCACGTGTCGGGCATCGACCGCCTGGTGATCGATCTCAGCGGAGTCTCGAGCCTCGATTCCTCCTGCCTGGGCCCGCTGGTCCAGAAGATGCGCGAGATCAAGGACAAGGGCGGCCGCCTGGCCCTGGCCGGGGTCGATTCCCCAGCCCTGCAGGAGATCTTCGCCCTGACCCGGTTCGACAAGGTCTTCCCGATCTATGCGACCCGGAACGAGGCGCTGGCCTCGTTCTGAGGACATCCGGAGGGCATTCGGAGTGCGGGAGCAACCCCGCTGGGCCGATGGCTCCATCGACTGAAGTTACGTCTTGCTCACTATCGATCTGGGATAGATTTCCGAGCCCGCTTCAACGAGGTTCCCGCATGTCCGTCCGTATCCGCCTGTCCCGCTATGGCCGTCTGCACCGGCCCTATTTCCGCATCATCGCGATCGACAAGCGCCGGCACCGCGAAGGCGAGGCCAACGAGATCCTCGGCAGCTACGATCCGCTCCTGAAGGACAAGAACATCCAGGTCGACATGGACAAGGTCCAGGGCTGGATCGCGCGCGGCGCGCTGGTCTCCACCGGACTGAGCAACCTGCTCAAGTTCCACGGCTACCAGCTGCCCGCCAAGCCCGAGAAGAAGGCCCCCGCGAAAGCCCCCGCTGGCAAGAAGAAGGCTCCCGCCGGCAAGAAGGGCGAGAAGCAGCCGTGGATCGCGCCCTCGCGCCGCGCGCTGCGCAAGCATGCCGCCAAGCTCAAGGGTGAGCGCAAGGTGACGACCGAGACCGCCAAAGCGAAGCACGCCGCAGCCAAGGCCGCCAAGGCCGCCGCCGCAGCGCCGGCCGAAGGCGCCGCTCCGACAGAGCCTGCCAAGACCTGAGGCATCCGATCGGGCGTCCCCGATCACGTGAACGAAGGCCGGGCTTTTAGCCCGGCCTTCTCAGTTGGACGCGACATCGCGCCGCCCGCCTTCCACCACCGCTGCTGAGGATACGCTCCAGCGATGGCCGGCACGCAGTACGTCACCATCGAGCACCTCGAGGTGCCGCTGTCCGCGGTCGCCGATGCGCCGCCGCACTCGCTCGACCACTGCCTCGAACCATGGATCGCCCGCCGCTGCCGCATACCGGTCGGTGACGTGGTCGATTATGAGATCGAGCGCCGCAGCCTGGACGCGCGCAAGAAGCCGGACCTGAAATTCCTGTACCACCTGGTGGCGCGGGTGCGCGAGGACAGTCCGGTGCACGAGGCTGCCGATGTGCGCGTCGCGACGACGCCGCCGGAGAGCGACGACAGCCTCCACCGCCTCTCCCTGATCGATCCGCTGCCGATGCATCCGCTGATCGTCGGCGCCGGCCCAGCGGGCCAGATGGCGGCGTATCTGCTGGCGCTGCACGGCTGCAAGCCGCTGATCATCGACCGCGGACGCGACGCCGATCGCCGCACCGGCAATCTCGAGGCGTTCCATCAGACGCGCGTCCTCGATCCGGAAAGCAATTACCTGTTCGGCGAAGGCGGCGCCGGCACCTACTCCGACGGCAAGTTGTACACCCGGGTCAAGGACCGGCGGATGCGCTTCCTGCTCGAAGCGTTCGTGGCCGCGCGTGCGCCGAAGCACATCCTCTACCGCCACCATCCGCATATCGGCTCCGACATCCTGCCGCACATGTGCAAGCGGCTGCGCGAGCGCATCGAGGCCTGGGGCGGGCGCTTCCGCTGGGAGGCGAAGGTCACCGACGTGAGGGTGGCGTCCGACGCGCAGGGCCGCCCGCGCTGCGCGGGCGTCGTGCTCGAAGGCGGCGAGACCATCGACGCGCCGCTCACCCTGATCGCGCCCGGGCACAGCGCGCGCGACCTGATCATGCGCCTGATCGCGCGCGGCGTCGAGCACCGCGCGAAGGGATTCCAGCTCGGCTGCCGCGTCGAGCATGACCAGCGGCTCATCGACCTCGGCCAGTACGGCTGCCTCCCGCCCAAGCACCTCCTCGGTGCCGCCGAGTACAACCTGGTAAGCCGGCCGCCCGCGCACCTCGCCGCCGACCACGTGACCACCTTCTGCATGTGCCCCGGAGGCGAGATCATCGCCGCGACTTCCGACCCTGGGCAGCTCTCCACCAACGGCATGAGCCGCCACGCCCGCTCGAGTCCGTTCGCCAACGCCGGACTGATCGTGAACCAGGAGGTCGACCGCGACAGCGACGGCCTCGCGGGCTTCGAGCTGATCAGCGATCTCGAGCGCCGGGCGTTCGCCGACGGCGGCGGGGATTTCACCTGTCCCGCCCAGTCGGCGGCGGCATTCGTGCGCGGCGAGGCCGGTCCGGCGATCAGTGGCACCAGCTACCGCCTTGGCGCGCGTCCGGGTCGCATCGACCGTATCCTGCCGGTCAGGACCACCGCGGCGATCCGCCAGGCGCTCATGTATTTCGACCGCATCATCCCGGGCTTCCTCGCCCACGGCACCGTGGTCGGGGTCGAGACGCGCGTCTCCAGCCCGGTGCGCTTCGAGCGCATGCCGGAGACGCTCGCGAGTTCGCTGCCGGGACTCTACCTCGCGGGCGAAGGCGCCGGTTACGCGGGAGGCATCGTCTCCGCCGGCCTCGACGGGCTGCGTCTCGCCGAGACCATCCTCACTGGCAAGCCAGCGCTGCGCGAACGCTGAGACCCGGCGCGTGCCGCGCAGTCCATCTGAAATCGGTCCTTCTGATTCATCGCTGCCGCGCGCGACGAATCAAAAGGAGTTACGAACTATGATGAGGTGTTTTCTACCCAGGTTTTTCTAGAGATGACGGATGACGGCCTATGGTGCAGCTGCCATTTCGTTCCGACACGCTCCAGTGAAATTCCGCGTGTGTTCTACACCGGCTGCTCCTAGGAAGGCCATTCCATCATGACCACCTCGCCGAGGAGTAGATTGTAGTGTCGCTTGGGCTGGCACGCGCGGTCGTTCGCGCCGATGCCCGCCTCCGCTCCCGCGCAACGGCCTGCCCATGGTCGTGCGCCCCGCATACTGACGGAAGCCCCCCAGCCCAAGGGGGACGCCATTCCGATCGCCTCCTCCGAAGCGATCGCGACAGCTTTTTGTTGTTCACCGATTGCCGAAAGGATCCCATGTTCGACCGTCATTCCGTGCTCGGCGCCGTCCTGGCCGTGCTGTCCTCAGTTTCCGCCGTCTCCGCCTCGGACATCTACGTGTCCCCGAGCGGCAGCGACGCCAACCCTGGCACGTCGGTGACGGCTCCGCTGCGTTCGATCAACAAGGCGGTCAATTCCGTCACCGCCGGCGGCCGGGTATGGATCCGCGGCGGCACCTACCGCGAGGAGATCTCGATGGCGCGCAGCGGCACCGCGACCGCTCCGATCGTGATCAGCGCCTACAACAGCGAAAAGCCCGTGATCAAGGGCTCGCAGGTGGTCTCCGGTTGGGTCAACCACAGCGGCGGCATCTACAAGAAGACCGGCTGGGCCTTCGACTCGCAGCAGGTGTTCGACGACGGCGTCCCCCTGCAGCAGATCGGCGTTCCAGCGGCGTACGGCTCGGGAACCGCGGCCGATGGCATGAAGTACCTGACGCCGGTCGGCTCGAACCTGTCGAGCATGGCCCCCGACCGATTCTGGTACGACCGCGCCGCCAAGGTGCTCTACGTCCAGCTCAAGGATTCGAGCAATCCGGCGAACAGCGTGATCGAAGCCTCGACCCAGCGGCGCATCATGACCGTTGTCGGCACCAACTATGTGCAGATCAAAGGGCTGACCTTCCGCCACAGCAGCGCCGCGGCATTCATGGTCGGCGGCTGTGGCGTCGAACTGGGCACCAACACCAGGCTCGAGAACTGCGACATCCAATGGTGCGACTTCGCGGGGGTGTGCACCGGGTATCAGAAGTCCGGCGACCAGATCCTGAACTGCATCATCTCAAACAACGGTGACAGCGGGGTGGGGACCTCCCTCCACAGCGGATTCGTGATCCGCGGCTGCACCATCGCCTCCAACAACTACCGGCAGTTCAATTTCATGTGGCACGCGGGCGGCATCAAAGCCACCAGCGACGCCTACGGCACGATCGACCACAACACCATCCGCGACAACAAGGGCAACGGCGTCTGGTTCGACTATTCGGACGCAGGCAACGCCATCATGATCGCTTCGAACCAGATCATCAACAACGCCGGAGACGCGGGGATCATGCTCGAAGCCAGCAAGTCCATCACGGTGAAGAACAACCTGGTCACCGGGAACGGGAAACGCGGCGTATACATCGCGTCCTCCGACAACGTCGGCTGCTACGACAACACCTTCTGCTCGAACACCGGTGTCGCGACCATCTGCGTCGCCGGCATGCCGCGCACGGGCAAGACCCTGACCAACATCTCGGTCCACGGCAACGTGGTGTGCAACAACAGCGCCAGCGACGACATCCTGATCGTCAAGGAGAACGGCACCGACATCCGCAACATCACCTGCGACTACAACCTGGTCTACCGCGCCAGCGGTACCGTCGCCCTGTGGTGGGGCCTCGACGGCCGCGGGGGATGGAAGGGAACGCGCTACACGAGCGTGAGCGCGTGGGCGGGCGCCACGCCGTTCGGCGACCATTGCAAGCAGGCGGATCCGCAGTTCGCGACCTCCACCAGCTTCACGCTGCGCTCGAGCAGCCCGGCGATCAATACCGGCAAGGTGATCAGCGGAGTCACCGATGATCTGACCGGTGTCGCCCGCCCCCAGGGCGGGGTGCCGGACATGGGCGCCTACGAGTACCACTGATGACGACCTGGCGGGATTGGTGAACAGCATCCTGCCAGCGGCTCATGGATTCCCGGCGCGACGGGGACGCTTAGTCCTGCGGTCGCTGTTCCGCCGGGAATTCATGAGTTTTGACGTAATGTCCCAGGGGCGATGCGCCCCCTTCGACCCTCACGGGGTGCTTTATCCGCACCCGGTCAGAGGCGAGGCCTTCCTCGCTCCGTGTGCGCTACACAGGTTCCAGCGAGGATGGTCGCTTTTCCCTATCCGATGTGCACGGTGGGTACAGTAACCCATGGCCTCCACTCAACCCCGCGCATCGGTCCTCGCAGCCGCGATCCTCTCGCTGGCCGCCTCCGCGCAGGCGTCCGACTTCTTCGTCGCGAACGATGGCAACGACGGCAACTCGGGGCGCACCATTTCGCAGCCCTTCAGTTCGGTCCAGCGCGCCGTGAACGCCGCCGTGGCCGGTGACA
Source organism: Planctomycetota bacterium (assembly GCA_013816415.1). Classification (GTDB taxonomy): domain Bacteria; phylum Planctomycetota; class UBA11346; order UBA11346; family UBA11346; genus JACCZE01. Next base: position 1,452 of record JACDEN010000120.1, on the reverse strand, counting down.
CCATCTATCTGAGGGCCGGGACCTGGCGCGAGCCGGTCACCATCGCCAAGGCGGGCACCGCCGCCGCTCCCATCGTGATCGCAGCCTACGCCGGCGAGAAGCCGGTGCTCAAAGGTTCAGCCGTTGCCGCGGGCTGGAGCGCGACGGCGACCGCCGGAGTGTGGAAGAAGACCGGGTGGTCGGTCGCCTCGCAGCAGGTGTTCGTCGATGGACTGCCACAGCAGCAGATCGGCGTGCCGTCGACCTTCTACAGCGGGCCGGCCAGCGACGGCACCACCATGATCACTCCGATCGGGACCGGGGTGGCCGACCTGGCTCCTGGATCCTTCTGCTACGTCGCCGTCGAGCAGGCCCTGTACCTGCGGCTGCGGGACGGCGGAGACCCGAACGGCCACCTGATCGAGGCCTCGGTCCTGCGCCGCATCCTGTTCATGGACGCCACCGCGTCGCATGTGGTGGTGCGCGGCATCGGCTTCCGCCACAGCAGCACCGGATCATTCCAGGTCGGTGGTGCCGCGATCGAACTCGCCGACGACTGCACCCTCGACGGATGCGACGCGCAGTGGTGCGACTTCGCAGCGGTGAGCATGGGATACCAGCGCAGCCGCAGCCGGCTCATCGGCTGCACGGTCAGCAACAACGGCGACAGCGGCGTCACCGCGCCCGACAGCCGCAGCTTCGAGATCCGCGGCTGCACCGTCGCGGACAACAACTACCGCAGCTTCAACACCCAGTGGCATGCCGGCGGGATCAAGGCCACCTCCAACGCGTGGGGCACCATCGATTCGTGCGCGATCACCGGCAATCGCGGCGTTGGCGTGTGGTTCGACTACGCCGCCTCGGGCAACCAGATCGTGGTGAGCGCGAACCGCATCGAGAACAACTTCGGCAACGGCGCCGGCATCATGTTCGAGGCCAGCGCCAACGGCGTGCTGGTCGACAACCTGATCATCGGCAACGATCGCCGCGGCATCTACGTCTCGGCCTCGGACAATGTCAGCGTCTGGCACAACGTCGTGCGCGGCACCAAGACCCAGACCGCGATCGACATCTCGGGCATGCCGCGCGCCGGCAAGACCCTTCGGCACATCGAGGTCATGAACAACATCGTCGCCGACAGCGTCTGCCAGGACGACCTGATGATCGTCAAGGAGAACGGCGGCGACATCCTCGACATCCGCTGCGATTACAATCTGTTCTACCGCACCAGCGGCACGGTGTCGCTGTGGTGGGGGCTCGATGGACGCGGCGGATGGGCGGGCACCCGCTATTCCACGGTCGCCGCCTGGCAGACCGCCTTCGGCACCACCCATTCGCGGCAGGCCGATCCCCGATTGGGGACCGGCCTGGTTCCCAGCACCGACAGCCCGGCGGTCGACGCTGGGATCCCGCGCTCGGCCGTCGCCACCGATTACGCTGGGAATGCGCGTATCGCCGGCGCGACCTGCGATC
>JACDEN010000667.1 GCA_013816415.1 Planctomycetota bacterium | reverse complement strand
CGGCGGCGGTGGAGGCGGCGGTGGCCGCGATGGCGGCTACGGCGGCGGCGGAGGCCGTGGAGGTGGAGGCGGCGGCGGTGGTGGTGGCGGCGGCTACAGCCGCGATCGCTGACGTTTCCAGCATCCGTATGCTCGACCGACCCGATGCCTCTGGCGTCGGGTTTGTCGTTGGTGGAGATCCGTCAGCGCAGCCCCCCGCCATGCGGGTCGAAGCGACGCCGATCTCGGATCAATCTCCGGCTTGGCGCCGTGCGCGCAGATCATCGAGCCAGTGCGTCAGCCGCCCGACCTGCGCCTCTCCGAACAACCAGGCGTGGCCCTTTGCGGGAACGTACTCGATCGACAGCGGCACGCCGGCCGCGGTCCAACGCTCCGCACACCCGCGCCACACCGTCGCGAGGCCGTCATCGCCTCCGACCAGCACGAACAGCGGCACCCGTTTGACCGCGTCCGCGGTCGGAAGGTCGCGCGTGGCGATGCGCCCCTGCTGATACTGCTGCATGTCCAGGGGGTACGCGGCATCGACCACGATCCCGCCAAAGGCTCCCGGATCGGCGCTCCAACGGTCCAGTGCGACCTGGCCGCCGGCGCTGAATCCCATCAGGATCGGCTTCGCGGCGTCGATCCCGGGGATCTTGGTGACCGCTGACAGCGTCGCGCCGAGCAGCTTCCGCACCTCGCCCTCCTGCCATCCGAGCCAGTTCTTCCGGGTCATCACCAGCAGCGCATAGCCGTGCTGCGTCAACATCGGCGACCACGCCTCCACCACCGAGTTCATGCTGCCGCCGGAGGGATGCAGCCAGATGATCAGGCGGTTCGGGCGCTCGGCGGAAGCGTCCGCGGCCATGCGCAGACGGTAGCGCAGACCGCCGACGGGATCGTCGTCGATGGTGGTGACGCCGGGGAGATCCGCTCCGACCTCGTATGGCCCCTGGCGGCTCCGGGCCTCGGCGCGCTCGACCAGTGCCGTGAACGCCTGATCCCCGCGGATCGCCGCGAGATCGTCATCGGTCGCGATGTGCTCGCTGTCGGTGAAGCCGGACTCGATGGCGGCTTCGAGGCTGCCGAGCGCACCCGCGTGATCGCCCTGGCGCGCGAGCGCGCAGGCGAGGTTGTAGCGCGCCGCCGAATCCGCCGGATCGCGCGAGACGAGGTCGCGGCAGGTCTTCTCGGCGAGCTGGTAGTCGTGGTCGGCGAACGCCTTCATGATGATGCGGTCGGAGTCCGACTCCACCCCCATGGCGGCGCCAAAGGGAAACGACAGCAGCGCGACCAATGCGATCAGGTTGCGGCCGGCGATGCGTGGGCCGCCGCCGGTGCCACGCATTCCTGCGAGGGCCGCCAGCAGCAGCGCAGCCAATCCGCCTCCGATGCCGCAAGAGCCGTGGCTCGAGCCGCGGCCGTCGTCAGGCGATCCGGCGGTCGATCCCGTTCCGCTGGCGGCGGTGCTGCCACCAGTGGTTGTCGTTGATCCACTCGACGTCCCCGTGGTGGTGCCGGTCGCGCTGCCAGACGTGACGCCGCCGCTGGTGCCGCTCGTCGTTGTGCCGGTCGCGCTGCCAGTTGTGACGCCGCCACTGCCGGTGGACGCGGTGCCGGTGGTCGTACCGGAGGCCGGGTGGAAGGTTGCGGCGAGGAACTGCATCCCGCGGGTCATCGCCGGCAGCGAGCCAACCACGTCCGAATGTCCGGCTCCGCTGACCACCTCCTCCTCGTGAGGGATCCCCAGCGACGTCCATTGCGCGTTGAGGGCGGCTTCCGAGCCGCCGGTGTAATTCGGGTCCAGGCTGCCGTAGCACATGCGGATCGGCGCCCGATAGGAATCCGCGACCGAGCTCACGGTGTAGTAGGGAGCCGAGATCGCGAACACGGCGTTGACCGTGGTATCGCCGTAGGCCAGGAGATAGGCGAAGGCTCCGCCCGCGGAATGGCCAGAGAGCCCGATGCGCCTGGCATCGACGCTGAGCTGGCCCTCGACGGTGGTCAGCGCCTCGTTGGCCACCGCGACGTCCTGGTCGCCCCAGCCGAGCGCGACCGACTTGGGCAGGATCAGCACGATGCCCGCGGTCTCGGCAGCGGGAGCGAGCAGATTGCCGTAGGACTCCGGCGTACCACCGAGGCCATGGAAGAACATCGCGACCGGCGCAGGCTGCGACTGGTCCACGCTCGCCGGCACATACCGCCACGCGTAGGCGCTGCCGCCGGCCAGGCTCAGGCGCTGCCAGCCGGCGTCGGCGGCTTGCGCGGCGAGGATGGTTCCGAAGCACAGGCACGCACACAGGATCGCGGATGGACGCGCCATGGGGATCTCCGAGCGTGAGATGCCGCACGGCCAGCCGCTTGCCGGTTCGCGATCGGGGGTCGGAGGCCTCTGTGTGAGATACGGAGCCGACGGCGAGGGGTGCGGGGCTACAGTTCGCGCGCGGTGGTCGAGCGCGACATGATCTTGATGCGCTCGTCGGGGATGCCCATGGCGCGCGCCATCTCCAGGACGGCCTTTTCCGCCTCGTCCTGCGCCTTATCCAAGAGATGCAGCCGCAGGATGTCGCCATTGGCGGCGTTGATCGCCTGCGCCGTCAACAGCCGCTGCAGGTCGACGC
>JACDEN010000666.1 GCA_013816415.1 Planctomycetota bacterium | reverse complement strand
CGGCCTCACCCGCGCCTGCGCCGGCGGATACCGGCAAGACGGTGGCGGACTCGGTGGTCACGTCGGCATCCTCAGTGGCCGGAGAGAGCCTCGAACGCGGCCGCGTCATCGCGGGCTACCGCATCGAGGGTCTGCTCGGCAAGGGCGGCATGGGACAGGTCTACCGCGCGACGCAGCTGAGCGTGCAGCGGCCGGTGGCGCTGAAGGTGCTGTCTCCGCGGCTGGCCAAGGACACCGACTTCCGCGAGCGCTTCCTGCGCGAGGCGCGCGCGGCCGGCGGCCTCCACCATTTCAACCTGATCGCGGTGCACGACGTTGGCGAGGCCGGCGGACTGATGTTCTTCAGCATGGAGCTGGTCGAGGGGCGCACGGTGAAGGACCTCATCACCGCCGGCGGCCTCGGCATCGACCAGTCGCTCGATATCGCGCGCCAGACCCTGCTCGCCCTCGCGTACGCGCACCAGCACGGGGTCATCCACCGCGACATAAAGCCCGACAACATCATGGTGGACGCCAACGGCGCGGTGAAGGTCGCTGACCTCGGGCTGTCGCGCATCGACGACGCCTCCTCGCGCGATGACGGCGGATCGACGCATGCGGGGACCATCATGGGCACCCCCCTGTACATGTCCCCAGAGCAGGGGCGCGATGCGCACGCCGCCGACCACCGCAGCGACCTCTACTCGCTCGGCGCCACGCTCTACCACATGGTCTGCAACTGCGTGCCGTTCCCCGGCAAGACCCCGGTCGAGGTGGTGCTCAAATCGGCGACCCAGCCGCTGACCTTCCCCGAACCCGGGCCGCCCCCGCAGCTGCGCACATTCATTACCACCTTGATGGCGAAAGATCCCGCCGAGCGGCCCGCATCGGCCAAGGACGCGATCGAGCTGCTCGACCGGGTGCGCCGCACCGATTCGTTCACCGCCGATCCGACCCGGCGCATCCGCCGCTACATCCACCGGCGCCGCCGGCTGCGCCGGCTGGCGCAGGCGGGCGGCGCGCTGCTGATCAGCCTCGCCGTGCTGTTCCTCACTGTGTCGTTGGTGAGCCGGCGCATGGCGAGCGACGCCTGGGACCGCGAGAGCAGCCGCATCGTCAAGCTCGCGGACGACAACAATTACGTCGATGCGCTCGCCCAGCTGCAAAGCGACATCGAGCGCATGCCGGCGGGATCCCCGCACGCCAGGAGCGCGGAGGAGCTGCGCGCGAAGATCGAGGATTCGTGGGAGGCGAGGTCGCAGGAGCGCGGCGCGCCCTACCTGGCGGCATTCGATGCGGCGGTGCGCGACAAACGCTTCAACGAGGCGTGGAAATCGCTCAAGGACATCCCCTCGGCCCTGGGCAGCCCGAAGATGAAGCAGGCGATCGAGGATCGCGAGGACGCCTTCGGCCACGCCATCGACGAGGCCTCGGCGGCAAAGCCGGCGGAAGCGAAGGCCCAGAACTGGGAGGAGCTCGCGCGCCAGGGCGAGATGCTGTTCGCGAACGCGCTGTGGCGCGAATTCTCGTTCGCGCCCCCCGATACCGTGCAGCTGCGCGACGGGATCGCGCGCTTCACCGGCAGCGGACGCGGAGCCTATTCGAAGGCCATCCAGGGGGCGCGCTCGCGCCACGCCGAACTCGACTTCTTCCTCAGGCCTACCGCTCCGCTCTCCAAGGGTCAGCAATGGCAGCTGATCCTGGGCGCGAGCGTGGTCACCGTCGATGACCGCGGAGCCACCCTCGTCCGCGATGGCCGCGAGGAGCCGCTCACCTCCCCGTCGGGAACGCTGATGGTGCGGCTGCGGCGCACGCCGAGCGGCTACGTCCTCTATTCGGGCGACCGCTGGCTGCCGTTCGCGAACTCGGGCGACGGCCGGCTGCAGCTGGCGTGGAAGCTCGATGCCGGCAACCACCTCGACGTGATGGTGCGCCCGGTGTATCTCGGCGATCGCGCGCCGCCGGCGAAGCCGTAGCCGGGTCTCGGGCGGGTCAGCTCGGTCGGCGCAGGCAGACCTGCACGTAGCGGTCGAGCGCGCAGCTGCGCGACTCCTTCACGTGCTCGCAGCCGAGCGCGCCGAAGATGTCGACCACCGTCCTCGCATCGGTGCCATGCGACCCCGAATCGATCAGGGCGATGCCGCCCGGCCGCAGCGTGCGCACCACTTCGCGCGCCAGGATCGTGGTCGCGGGCGGATCGAAGTGGCAACCGACCGCGCCGCTGGAATTGACCAGGTCGACGCTCGCATCCGGGATGCGCACGCCGTCGGCGCCGCAGAATTCCTCGAGGACCGACTGGGCGCGGAACGCGACGGCCGTGGCGCGGCCGGAATCGTGGCAGTAGCGGCGGGTGGCGGCGCGTGTGGCGAAGTCGTGGTTGTATTCCAAGCCCAGGATCTCGGACCCGGGCGGCGCGTACCACGCGAGCACCTCGGTCGAATCGCCGATGCCGCAGCAGAGGTCGATCACCGCGAGCGGACGGTTGGGCAGGACGCCGTCGATGTTCTTCGGGATGGTGCGCCAGTTCGCCCAGCGCTGGCGCGCATTCACACCCGCGAACTCGTCGCTGCTCATCGCGCAGTAGGCGCGGCACACCTCGTCGTTGGCGCCGCGGCGGAACGG
>JACDEN010000119.1 GCA_013816415.1 Planctomycetota bacterium | reverse complement strand
CAGGACGATGGCGGCGACGTGCATCCCGCTACGGTAGGTGCAGCCAGCATCGAGACAATGAGGCTAGACGGACGATGGCGATGGCGATGGCGGGCGCTTCGAGCCCTGCGTCATCAGCGAGGTCACGATCAGCACGAGGAATCCCAGGGGAATCGTCACCAGTCCGGGCTGGCTGAACGGAACCAGCGCTCCCGCCGGGTCGATGTGGTAGACGTTCTTGAACGTGTCGCTGCTGACCAGGATCCAGGTCAGAGACGTTAGCATGCCGACGATGATCGCGACGGTGATGCCCTGGCGCGTCGTGCGCTTCCAGAACAGCAGCATGATCAGGGACGGCAGATTCGCGGACGCCGCGATGCTGAACGCCCAGCCGACCAGGAATGTCGGATTCATCGATTCGAAGACCACGCCGAGCACCATCGCGATGATGCCGACGATGACTGCGACGATCTTGCCGGCCAGCACCTTGTGGTGGTCGTCCATGGCGATCTTCATCACATTGGTCATCAGATCGTGCGCGACCGCGCCGCTGGCGGCGATGATCAGGCCGCTGACGGTTCCCAGGATGGTGGTGAAGGCCACCGCCGAGATGAGCGCGAACATCAGGTCGCCGAAGCTGTGCGCGAGCAAGGGCGCCGACATGTCGCCCTTCGGATTGGTGAGGTCGAGCACCCCGCTGGTCATCGCGCCGAGGCCGATGATCAGGGTCAGCACGTAGAAGAACCCGATCGCCGCGATGCCGACGACGGTGCTCTTGCGCGCCGCGGCCTGATCCTTCACCGTATAATAACGGATCAGGATGTGCGGCAGCGAGGCGGTGCCGCAGAACAGCGCGATCAGCAGCGAGAGGAAGTCGAGCCGCTTCACCGTCGCGATCTGCATGTCGGCGTAACGGCCGCTGCCCACAGTCTTGTGCGATGGATCATTCATGCCTTTGAACAAACCGAAGCCGGGCTGCATGATGTTGGAGCCGGGGGTCGGCTGCTGGAAATAGACCGTGGTCACCGACTTGTCGCCGTCGACGATCTTCTCATTCCCCCACAGGACGATCTCGCTGTCCTGCAAGGTCGAGAAGAACGCGCCAGGCGAAAGACTACCGGTGTCGGTCACGCCGCCGGGCAGCTTGCTGATGTTGCCGACCGGCCGCAGCAGGTCCTTGACCTTCGTGCCCGCGGGAACCGCGACGCCGTTGACCCACGTCGATTTCTGGTCGCCTGAAACCGTCACCGTCTGGCACTCGTCGAAGCGGTCCTTTCCTTTCTTCCAGGTGGTCACCGATCCATCGGCGGCCTTGAGACGCACGTACGACTTGCCGACCCACGGCCCCTCCTCGCGCATCACCACCGAACCCGGGTCGAATTCGGCCGCCGCCGGCATCGATCGGAAGGCGGTGAACGGATGGACGGTGCTTCCCGCTGGCGTCGTCGACAGACCGCGATGCAGGATCATGCCGGCGAGGATGGTGCACAGCAGCACCAGCAGCGTCCCCTTGATGAACTGCACCCAGGTCGTCGACACCATGCCGGCCGTCGCGACGATGATCGTGACCACGACTCCGACCGAGACCACGCCCCACACATGGTCCCAGCCCAGCAGCGACTTCATTACCGCGCCGGCTCCGACCATCTGCGGGATGAGATAGAAGATGCTGATCACCAGTGTGCTGATCGCGGCCGCGAGCTTGATGCCGCGCGAGTCGAAGCTGCTGTCGAGCGCATCGGCGAAGGTGAAGCGGCCGAGGCGCTTGATCGGTTCGGCGACCACGAACAGCGCGACCACCCAGCCTGCGAGGTAGCCGATCGAATAAAGGAATCCGTCGTATCCGCCGGTGGCGATCAGCCCGCAGATCCCAAGGAAGCTGGCGGCCGAGAGGTAGTCGCCGGCGAACGCCATGCCGTTGACGAACCATGGGATCTGCCCATGCGCCGCGTAGTAGCCCTTCGCGGATTTGGCCTTGGACCCGAGCCAGAAGCTGATGCCCAGCACCACCGCGACGAAGAACAGGAAGATGGTCAGCGGACTCATGCGCGGTCCCGTCGGCGGCAGAGCACCAGATAGACGGCGCTCAAGAGCAGGGGCGCGACGATCAGGACCATGCCGTACCAGATCGCGAGATTCACCCCGCCGAACGGCCGGATCGCCATCAGCTGCGGCTTGAACGCCGAGATGCCCATGAATCCGGCGTAGAGCGCGAGGTAGACGAAGAACAGGATCAGGCCATAGCGCGACGCGCGGCTGACGTCGTCGGGATGGTGGTCGGTGGCGTCGGTCATGGCGCCTTGGTTACGGGCCCGGTCGGTGGACGCAATCGCCCGCGCGGACTCAGCTCCGTTTCCTGGTGAACAGGTCCTTGATCATGTCGCCCATGGTTTCGCTCTTGAGGTCCTTGAACTCGCCGGCGTCGAGGAAGACGCCGGAGCAGGTCTGGCATTTCTCGTACCAGATGTGGCTCTGGCGGGCGTCGACTAGCTTGACCATGCGCACATGGCAGCGCGGGCAGTCGATGTCGCCGACCTCGTTGAGCTCCTTCCGGATCAGCTGCGCGCGCTCGGAGTCGGCGCCGACGTCGATCGTCTCCGCGTCGGGACGATTCTTCAGGCGGATATGCTCGAGCAGATCGAACCAGATGCCGCGACACCAAGTGCAGCGATCGACTTCGATGTCCTGGAAGCGGATCTTCTCCATCGGCTTCCGGCATTTCGGACAGGTGAGATCGGTGCTCATGCCGCCTCTGTAGGGCCTGCCTCCGGGGCGGCAAGCCCGATCAGCGCTGGCCGCTCGAGGCCACCCAAGGCGCTCAGCGCTACGGCGCGATACCGGCGACCGTCGTGAGGTTGCGCAGATCGTTGTCGAGGATCTCGCCGCGGATGGCGCCCCAGAAGCCTGGGCGGTCGAGCAGATCGTCTCCGCCCGCGATCAGAAAGACGCGGTGCCAGACCCGGTATTCGACGGTCGCGCGCAGCAGCGCCTTGCCATCCTCGTAACGCCGTTCGGCCGGATCGCGGTTGTAGTCCTTCTCGCGGCACATGACCTTCAGCGCCACACGATCTCGCCACAGCGGCGTCGAGGCCCAGCCGCCGAGCTGGCTGTCGATGAGGCCGCCCGCGATCGTCAGGTGATAGGTCTGGTCGCTGTTGCTGGGGAGGAACCGCCAGCCAATTAGGAGGTTGAAGTCGAGGTGCAGCTTGTCCGGATCCTCGCGGCGCGTCGGCCGATCGGTAGGCGCGGTGCGGTACGAGACGCCGCCCTCGTAGAACTTCCACGGACGCGGTTCGATGCGCAGGTAGGCGTAGCTGTCGCTGACGCCGGTATCGGCGTTGATGCCCGCCTCGATGCCGCCGTAGAACTTCAGCTGGCTGAAGCCGCTGGTGATCGGCTTCACCTCTTCGAGGCGTTGGTTGAAGTTGTCGATCGTCTGCACCGCCTTGTCGTGCAGCGTGTCTTCGAACACCAGCTTGCCGACCGTGCCCTTGCCCTGCGCGATCTGGGTGGTGACGAGCTCGAGGTTCTCGCTGATCTTGTCCAGGCGCGGCCCGACCTTGGCGAGGCCGTCCATGGTCTTCTTCAGGCTGTCCCGGTTCTCGTCGACCGCGGTCTCGATCGACTTGGCGGCCTTGCCGACGTTGTCGCCGGCGACCGCGAAGCGCGCGATGGTGATCTTGATCTGCTCGCGGTTCTCCGCGACCATCTCGTTCATCTGCTTGGCCATGTCCTTGATGTTGGCGATGGCCTGGGTGATGGTCTCGTTGTTCTTCCTGACCAGGTCGCGGATCGATTCGGCCATGCCGCTGACGTTCACGATGGTGCCGGAGATCTGGGTGCGGTTCTCCTTGACCATGTCGCGCACCTGCTCGGACATGTCGCCGAATTTCTGCACGCCTTCGCGCAAACTGACGATGGTCTTCTTGATCTCGGCGCGGTTCTCCTCGACCATCGCGCGGATGCTCACCATGGTCTCGTCGATGCTGACGGGCTCGATGCCGTGGGATTCGGTCTCCTTCTTGCCGATGCCGATCGGCTTTCCGGTCTTCGAGATGATCGACAGGGCCGAGCCGCCGAGCAGCCCCTGCTCGATCTTGAATTCCGTGTTCTCATCGATCAGGACGGCATCCTTGATCCCGCTGTCGACCGAGTACAGCACCTCGACCTCGGAAAGGTCCTTCTGGGTGCGCGCGTCCTTGACGACGACCGGCGTGACGTTGGTGACGGTGCCGACCTTGACGCCATTGTAGCTGACCGCGTCGCCGGGCTGCAGGCGCACGACGCGCGAGAAGCGCACCGCATGGTCGCCCTTCTTCTGGAACGGGTTCGAGAAGAAGAACACGAAGCTGGCGATCAGGCCGACGCCGAGGAAGAACAGCACTCCGACCTTGAGTTCGCTGGACACGGCTCAGGCACCCTTCTTCGGCTGCAGATACGCTTCGGTCAGAGGGCCGTGCGTCGATCCGGTGAGCAGCTGCTGGAGGACGGGATGCTGGTTCGCGGCGATCTCCTCCTTGGTGCCCACGGCGATGATGCGCCCGAGATAGAGCATGGCGATGCGGTCGGCGATCATGTTGGCGGCGTGGAGGTCGTGGGTGATGACCAGCGAGGTGACGCCGAGCGTCTTCTGCAGTTCGAGCGTGAGCTCGTTGACGCCGTTCACCGTGACCGGATCGAGTCCGGTTGTGGGCTCGTCGTAGAGGATGATCTCGGGCTCCTGGATGATGGCGCGGGCGATGCCGACGCGTTTGCGCATGCCGCCCGACAGGCTCGCGGGCTTGAGGTCGAGGATCTCCTCGGCCGGTAGATAGACCTTGCGCAGCGATTCGATCACGCGCGTGCGCACCTCGGCAGCCGGCTTGTGGTCGACCTCGACCAGCGGCAGGCCAACGTTCTCGAGGACGGTCAGGCTGTTCAACAGCGCCGCTCCCTGGAACACCACCCCCATGCGCTTGCGGTAGGTCTCCATCTCGGCGGGGGTCGCCTTGTTGAGATTGAGATCCCCGACGGTCACCGCGCCCTCGTCGGAACGGAGCATGCCCATCAGGTGGCGGATGAGCGTGGTCTTGCCCGAGCCCGAACCGCCGAGGATGACCAGCGTCTCGCCCTTGTAGACGTCCATGTTGATGCCGCGCAGGATGTGGCGGCTGCCGAAACGCTTGTGCAGTTCGCGGATCTTGATCAGCACCTCTTTGCCGGGTGGCGGCGGCGTCAACGGGGCCGCCGCCTCGAGCTTGTCGCGAACGCCGTAGGATTGCGTGCCGTTGCCTGCCATCACTTCAGCCACAGCTGGATGAAGGAGGTCATGATCAGATCGGCAAGCAGCACGAAGACGATGTTCAGCACCACGCTATCGGTGGTCGCCTTGCCGACGCCCTCGGCGCCGTCGGTGGTGTTGAGTCCGCGGTCGCAGGCGATGGTGCCGATGATGCACGCGAACACCGCGCTCTTGAACAGTCCGGAGAAGAAGTCCATGCCGGTCAGGCCCTGCTGCGCCGAGGTCATGAACTGCGAGATGCTGCTGTGGAACGTGATGTTCGAGATCAGCGCGCCGCCGAACATGCCCACCCAGTCGGCGACCGCGGTCAGGATCGGCATGGCGATCACCAGCGCGAGGATGCGCGGCATCACCAGGAAGCGCACCGGATTGATGCTCATCGAACGCAGGGCGTCGACCTCCTCGTTGACCACCATGGTGCCGATCTCGGCCGCCATCGAGGCGCCGACGCGTGCGAGGATGATCACCGCCGCCCAGATCGGGCCCATCTCGCGGCAGAAGGTCGCGCCGATGATCGCGCCCAGCTGGTTGACGATGCCGTACTGCTGCAGCGCGGTGCCGGTCTGCACCGCCATGATCATGCCGGTGAGGCCGGCGATCAGCGCGAGCACCAGCAGCGATCCGAAGCCCGAGGTCTCGACCTGGCGGATCAGCACTGGCAGGCTGCGATTGGCTTGGCTCACGTACGAGCACGCGTCGACAAACAGCAGGGTCGCGCGTCCGGCGATGGTCGCCTTGCGCCCGATCGCGCGGCCGATCTCCTCGACCACCGCGACTGCCGGGCTCACCTCGAGCCGCTCGGTCATCTGCGTGGTCTTCTTGCGGTACGGCTCGGCCATCACGCCCCCGGCTTCGGAACTACGGTCGAGCCCAGGACCGCCAGCGCAATGACGGTCTTCGCGTCGCAGATGTCCCCGCTCGCGAGCAGCGCGGAAAGATCGGCGAGGGCCACCACCTCGACGCTGACGAGTTCGCCGGGTTCCGGCGCCGCGGCCACCGGCGACAGGTCATGCGCGCGATACAGGATCAGCTCCTCGTCCGACACGCCCACCGCGGGGTGGAAGCGCATGATCTCGGTGAGCCGCGCGCAGGCGAATCCCGCCTCCTCGCGCAATTCGCGCATCGCGGTGTCCTCCGCTGTCTCGCCAGGTTCGCGCGTGCCCGCCGGGATCTCGAGGGTCCAGCGGCGGACGGCGTAGCGGAATTGCCTGACCAGCACCACCGTTCGCGCATCGGGCTGGGCGAGGATCGCGACCGCCCCCGGATGATGGATGACCGGTTTGGTGATGGTGCCGTCGCAGGTGCGCCAGGATTCCTCCTGCAGGCTGAACCGCGGGGAAGCGAAGATCGGGCGCGCTGATTCCAGGACAGGCGCGGCCATATCAGGTTTGTATACACTCGTTTGCTTATTGCAACCCACCTCACCAGCATCCCCCCGATCGCGATTGCGCAAGTGCTTGCATCACGCGGCTCTGCGCGAACCTGTGCGCGCCCTCCAGCCCCCGCGAGGCTTCCATGCGCGTCAGCCTCTCCTGGATCAAACGCCTGCTGAACAGCCCCGACCTGGGCATCGGCGCGCAGGACCTCCAGGCCAAGCTGTCGCTGCACGTCGCCGAGATCGAACAGGTCGAGACCAGCGGTCCGGCGCTCGACGGCGTGGTGGTCGGCCGGGTGCTGACCTGCGCCCCGCATCCGAACGCCGACAAGCTGCGCCTGACCACCGTCGACGTCGGGAGGTCCGCTCCACTGCCGATCGTCTGCGGAGCGCCCAACGTCGCGGTCGGTCAGCTGGTCGCGGTGGCGACCATCGGCACCACGCTGACCATGAAGCAGCCAGACGGCCAGGCGAAGTCGCTGACCATCAAGGCGGCGAAGCTGCGCGGCGAAGCGAGCGAAGGCATGATCTGCGCCGAGGACGAACTCGGACTCGGATCGAACCACGACGGTATCATGATCCTGTCGGGCGAGCACGCGCCGGGAACACCGCTCATCGACGCCCTCGGCATCGGCGACTCGGTGTTCGTGCTCGAGAACCACGCGATCACGCACCGGCCCGACCTGTGGGGCCATCTCGGCTGGGCGCGCGAGGTCGCGGCGATCACCGGCAAGCAGACGCCGGCGCCGCCGGACATCTCGTGGCAGTCGCGCGGCGAGGGCTGGGGCGCCGACATCCGCGACGACGGCTGCATGACTTATTTCGGCGCCGTCATCGAGGGTGTGCGCAACATCCCGAGTCCGCAGTGGATGCAGGACCACCT
>JACDEN010000665.1 GCA_013816415.1 Planctomycetota bacterium | reverse complement strand
GCCAGGAGCAGCGCGAGCGCCGCGGCTTCCTCCCACCCGGGGCCGCGGACCACCGCCAGCAGCGCGCCGAAACCGAGGAGGGTCGCGGCCAGGCTCCACGCCTTGCGCAGTTTGCGCTGCAGCCCGCGCGCGGCGAACATCAGCACCATGCCGACGGCGCCGCTGACCATCTGCGCGGCCTCCGACAGCTCGGCCGGGATCGCCCAGCTCCAGGCATGCGCGCGCGCGGGATCGGTGGGCACCACCGCGCCGACGACCAGGATCGCAGCGGCCAGCACCGAGCATGCGCTCATCAGGTGGCGTACCGCGAGACCGAACCAGCCGTCGGCGATCGCGCCGGCGGCCGCGGCCGATCGCGAACGCCGACGCAGCACCACCTCGAACCCGCCGAGCAGCACGGCGGCCGCGAACAGCGGGACGAGGTAGTAGACCCCACGGTACACCGCGAGCGCGCCGAGCGTCGCCGCCGATGGATCGTTCGGCGGCAGCAGCATGAGGAAGACGCCTTCGAGCACACCGAGACCTCCCGGCACCTGGCTGACCTTGCCGGCGACCATCGCCAGCAGGTAGGACCCGAGGAACGCCGAGAATCCCAGGCCGAAGTCGCTCGGCAGCAGCAGATAGAGCACCAGGCTGCGCAGCACCATCTCGAGCGCGCCGAGCGCGATCTGCGCCGACGACATGAGCGGAGTGGGCAGCCGCAGCGACCAGCTCCTGATGCGCAGCGGTCGCTTGAGTGCCATGCACGCCACCTGCCAGGCCACGGGAATGGCCAGCAGGCACGCGCCGAAAACCGGCAGCGATCCGAAGGGCACGTGCAGCGCGGCGAACATCGGCGGCGGATCGACCAGGAACACCACGCCGCACAACGCCAGGAAGCCGACCCAGAAGCCAATCACGCAGAACGCCACCACCAGCGCGATCTGCACCGCGGAGAGTCCGCAGGCGGAATACAGCCGATAACGCACCGAGCCGCCGACCAGCACGGCGTTGCCGAGCGTGTGGGTGAACGCATGTCCGATGAACGACGCCAGCACCACGCGCCGCCACGGCAGCGGATGTCCGGCGTGCCGGCACGCGAGCTGATCGGAAAAGGTGAGCACCAGATAGCCGGCCATGGTGAAGGCGACCGCACCGGCGATGGCGAGCCACGGCAAGGCGTGGATCGACGCGCGCAGCGCCGGCAGGTCGGTGCCCTGCGCCTGGTGATGGAGCACCCCGATCGCCAGAGCGAACAGCGCCACTCCGGCGATCGGCCCCAGTCGGCGCTTCCAGGTGGTGGCCATGGTCGGTACCGGCGAGTATGGCCGACCCCTCCCCGCTCGACAGCAGCTATCCGGACAAGCTTCCTCCGCCGGGCTCCGAGCGATGCGAGCCGTCCAACCTCGTCGAGCGCGGCGCAGCACCGCTGCGTCCAGGCCTATGCTGCGCCCATGACCGGGGTGGAAGACGCGCTCTCGCTGTTCCACCCCCTCGTCTCGTCGTGGTTCCGCGAGCGCTTCGGTACGCCGACGCCGGTGCAGACGCTGGCCTGGGAGCGCATCGCCGCCGACGACCACGTGCTCGCGACCGCGCCGACCGGTAGCGGCAAGACGCTGGCGGCCTTTCTCTGGTCGTTGAACCAGCTCATCGCCGGAGCGTGGCCGCCGGGGCAGGTGTCGGTGGTCTACGTCTCGCCGCTGAAAGCGCTCAACAACGACGTGCAGCGCAACCTGTCGGAGCCGCTCTCGGAGCTCGCCGCCTGGTTCGCCAGCCATGGCGGGACCATGCCGGAGATCCGCGCGCTCACGCGCAGCGGCGACACGCCGCCGGCCGAGCGCGCGCGCATGCTGCGTCGGCCGCCGGAGATCCTCATCACCACGCCCGAGAGCCTGAACCTGCTGCTCTCGAGCCAGGGCGGGCGGCGCATCCTGGGCGCGGTGCGCACGATCATCCTCGACGAGATCCACGCCGTCGCCGGCGGCAAGCGTGGCACCTGGCTGATGACCGCGGTCGAGCGCCTGGCGCGGATCAGCGCCCCGCTGCAGCGCATCGCCTTGTCGGCGACGGTGCGGCCGCTCGACCTGATCGCTGGATTCGTCGCTGGCAGCGAGCTCCGGTCCGACGGCTCGTATGCGCCGCGGAGGATGGCGATCGTCGAGGCGCCCGCCTCGAAGGTCATCGATCTGCGCACCCAGCGGCCGCTCGCCACCGGCACCTCCCGCGGGGAGGATTTCTGGCCGGCCTTGGCGCGCGAACTCAGGACCATCATCGCCGGCAACCGCTCGACCCTGTTCTTCACCAACAGCCGGCGCATGAGCGAGAAGCTCGCGCGCTTCCTCAACGAGGGCGAGGCGGAGCCGCTGGCGTACGCCCACCACGGCTCGATCGCCCGCGAGATGCGCACGCTGGTCGAGGCGCGGCTCAAGGCCGGTGACCTGAAGGCGATCGTGGCGACCAGCTCGCTCGAACTCGGCATCGACGTCGGGGCGATCGACGAGGTGGTGCTGGTGCAGTGCCCGCGCTCGCTCAACGCCTGCATCCAGCGCGTCGGCCGCGCCGGGCATCAGGTCGGCGCGATCAGCCGCGGCCGCGTCATCCCGCTGCACGACCGCGATCTGCTCGAAGCAGCGG
>JACDEN010000664.1 GCA_013816415.1 Planctomycetota bacterium | reverse complement strand
GTGTCGACCTCGCCGATGGGATTCATGGCGATGGTCCGTCCGCGGTGCGCGAGCAGCGCCGCCTCGAGGCGGATGATGCGATCGGTGTACGCGTCCATGGCTCCCCCTCCGCTTGGGCTTGGCTGCCAGTGATTGTATCGATCGCATCGTTTCCAACCAAGCTGTGCGCGGGCAACCCTCGCCGGGGCCACTGGATCCCCCGACCCCCCTCGTACCATCAACGGGAGCGCGGGATCCCTGGTATCCGCTACGGTTGCATCCCAAGGAGCCTCCATGCCCCTGCGTCTCTGGTCATCTGGCAACGTCCTGGTCCTCGTCCTCGCCTGTGCCTCCACGGCTGCAGCCGTCGATGTCGACATCCGGCTCAAGAGCGGCGAGACCGCCTTCGGAGCGCTGGTCTCCCAGGATGAGGGGCTGGTGTCGATCACGCGCCGGGTCTGGACGAAGAACGGGGTCATCGCCGGCGAGGTCGGATTCCCACGCGCGCAGATCCTGGAACTGGTCGAGGTCCCCTCGCTGCCGGCCCTCTACCAAACGCGCGCGGCGAAGGCCGGCGACGAGTACGAGGTGCAGTACATGCTTGCGCGCTGGTGCCTGGAGCGAGGGCTCGTCGATCAGGCGTTCACCCACGCCAAAGCGCTGTACGAGCGCGACCACAAGGACGCGGTCACCGCGAAACTGCTGAACGACATCGGCTATGTGCTGGTCGACGGCCAGTGGGTGAAGGAGACCGAGTACGCCGAGAAGCACGGGCTGGTCGCCTACGATGGCGATTTCCTGACCCCGGCCGAGGTCGAGCTGCGCAAGGCGGCGACTCGCGACACCTACGCCAAGGACACCGCCGACAAGAAGGTGAAGACGTGCGAGGTCCGCATCGAGAACGACACCAAGCGCGTGAAGGATGCCCAGGAGCGCCTGGCCAAGGCTCAGGCCGACGAGGCGAAGAAGGCGGAGGAACGCCGCAAGGAGCGCGCTGACGCGCGCAGGCAGGCGCGCGGTCAAGCCGCGAACAATCCTCCGGAAAAACCAGAGGCGGAAGCGTTGTCGATCACCTCCGCCAAGGCCGCGATCGAATCCGCGAACAAGACGCTCAAGAAGGATCGCGACGATCTCAAGGCGGCGCAGGACGATGCGGCCAAGGCGGCCGCGGCGCTGGCGGCAGCGAAGAAGTCGCTCGCCGACCATCAGGCCAAGGCCGCGGACGCGAAGCCGGCGGATGCGCCCAAATCCGACGCCCAGGCCAAGGCCGATCCTCCCGCGAAATGATCACACCGTGCGGCGAGGCCGCGGTGGGGATCTCCGCGCGGCACTGGTCTTCGCGTCGGCGCGCGCAGGGCCCTTGTGCATTTTCTGCCGTTTCACCGGCTTCACCGACTTCGCCTTAGTTCCCGCTTCTCGCGCGGCGCGCAGCCGCGCCGCCTTGGCGATGATCTCGGTGAACATCGATCCCGCGATGCCGCCGCGCGCCGGCCGGTCGGAATGCCACAGCGACGGCTGCTCGGCAGCGAGAATGTGCTCGAAATCGCCCTCACTCTTCACGCTCAGGGGAGCGAAGCCGACGATATCGACCGCTCCGGCCCATTCGTCGCGGTGCTTGATCAGCAGCCAGGTGCGCGCGTCGCCGTCGCGCCCGGTGCGCACCAGCACCCACGATCCCTTCAGCTTGTAACCGTCGAGGCTGAATTTCAGTTCGCCCCGTTCGAGCGCGGCGTCGATGTCCTCGCTCTCGGGGTGCCACCGGCCGCGGTCCCACAGCATGACGATGCCGGCGCCATAGCCGCTGGGGATGACGCCTTCGAACTCGCCGTAATCGAACGGATGGTCCTCGACCTTCATCGCCAGGCGTTTGTCGTGGGGGTCGAGCGACGGCCCCTTCGGCACCGCCCACGACAGCAGCACGCCGCGATGCTCGAGGCGAACATCATAATGCAGGTGGCTCGCCAGGTGTTTCTGCACGCAGAAGAAGCGCTCCTTCCCCGCCCGGCGCGGAGCCTTTCCGTCGGGCTCCGGCGTCGACGAGAAATCGCGCATGGCGCGGTAGACGGCGAGGGGTCGACCGGGGGACGGTTTCGATGAGCGGGTCGCCATGGCGCCTCCAGCAGGATTCCAGTATAGCGGGCCTGGCCGCGAGCGACGACCGGCGAGCGGCCGAACCCTCGGCGCGAGCGCGCCCGGCTCCTGCACCTTTACGAGACCAGCGACGTCGGTCAGATGCGGCATGCGCTGTCCGCTCCCGCTCATCCTGCTCCTCGTGCTCGCCGCCGGCGGCGCGTCATCCGTCTCCTGCGCCGAGGGCCCGGCTCCCGCTGCGGCGGATGTCTTCACCGCGCGCATCGCGCCGATCCTCGAAAGCCAATGCCTGCGCTGCCACGGCGAGGCGCGGCAGAAGGGCCACCTGAAACTCAACAGCCGCGACGCCATGCTCGCGGGCGGCAGCTCGGGGCCGGCGATCATCGTCGGCGATCCCGAGCACAGCCTGCTGATCACCGCCGTGCGCTACCAGGACCGCGACCTGCAGATGCCGCCCGACGACCGGCTGACGGAGGAACAGATCGCGGATCTGGTGCGGTGGATCGCCGCCGGCGCACCGTGGGCGCAGCCAGAGTCGTCGCC
>JACDEN010000118.1 GCA_013816415.1 Planctomycetota bacterium | reverse complement strand
GTCCTGCGTGGAGTTGGTGAGTTGGCGAGAGTTGGCGATACCGAGATCGCCAACCTTATCCCCGACAGGAATACCGGTTAGGGCCGCTTGGCGACTTGGCGACCGAAATACCCCCACCCCACCGCGCATATCGTATCGCACCACTACACGGCACATCGTATGAACACCAAACCACGCCTACCGCCGATGTCCGAACGACACCCGGCCATCGTCGCCTTCCTCGACCACTACCTTGCCAATGACAAGGCCAGCACGGCCAAGACTTACAGCTCCTACCTGTTCCACTACGAACGCTGGATTGCGATCACCAAGGCGGATCTCCTGCGGGTGACCGCCGACCAACTCGCCGAGTATCAGCTTTGGGTCACGTCCGAAGTCTCACCGGCGATCGGACAGCTCCGGGCCCGCAGCACGCAGGCCACGATCATCATCGTGGTGAAGTCCTTCTATGCCTGGTTACGGCGGCGCGGGCACCTCGTCCATGATCCGGCTGTCCATCTGGTGCCGCCCTGCCCGCCGAAGTCGCACTCCGTCCACAAGGAGCACCTCACGCTGCAGGAAGCCACCGCCCTCATCCAGACCACGGCGGCGCTCATCGAGGAGCATCCAACGGGAGGCCAATACTGGGCGATGCGAGTACGCAACCTGGCCTTGCTGTCGGTCGCCTTGGCGACGGGTCGCCGGGTTCAGGGCCTCGTCGATCTCTCCGTCCACCAACTCGACTTCGAGCGCAACGAGCTGCGCGTCGACCGTGAAAAATCCAAGACTGGCCGCGTCCTCCCGGTCGCACCATGGGCGATGGCGACGGTGCGTCGCTATCTCGACGACGCCCGTCCGCTCATCATCAAGGGCAACGAGATTCCCTTTCTCTTCATCGGTCAGCGAACCACCAGGATGTGCGCGCGTACGGTAAGCTTCGTGCTCGCTGATGCCGTCGGCGAAACCATCCGCCGCAATCCCGACCTGAGCGAGCTGCCGCGCAAGCGCATCTCGACCCACAGCCTGCGCGTCTCCTTCGCCACGCTGCTCTTCCAGGGCGGGTGTAACATCCGCTCGATCAACGAACTGATGCTGCATGCCGATCTCAGCACCACGGCACGCTACACCCCCATGCATGTGACCGATGTCCGACGGGTCCTGCTGAGCACGCACCCGCGAGCCTAGCGCCATGCTCTACGAAGACATGGAGACCTACATCGCGCACTGCGCCACCACGCGGTGGTCGCCGGCCATGGTCCGTACCACGACGTACCGCATGCAACCCTTCCTCCGTTGGCTGACCGAACGTGGCTTCGTGCGCTGGGCCGATATCTCATCCCACGATCTCGACGCCTTCATGGGCGATCTGCTCGACAAGGGCCTCGTGCGCGGCACTCGCCGGAATTACGCCTGGGTCATCCGCGAACTCTTCGCCTGGCTGGCCCGGCGCGGACGCGTGCTGGTGGATCCGGCCCTCGACCTCCACGAAGTCATCGTCGAAGGCGACGAGCCGCTCCTGCCCGCGCCACTCTCCGAGGACGAGGTCGCCCGAATCTTCGACCTGCTGCCGAGCAGGACCGCCACCGACCTGCGTAATCGTCTCCACATCGAGCTGCTCTACGGTTGCGCGCTGCGCCTGTCGGAATCGGTCGACCTCGATGTGTCTGACCTCGACCTGCGCGAGCGCACGGTGCTGGTGCGCGGTGGCAAAGGCGACAAGGACCGCTGCGTGCCGATGATGCGCGGCGTGCTCGCCGCCACCAAGGACTACCTCGCGGTGCGTCGCCTGCTCGTGCAGGGGCCCGATCACGGTGCCTTGCTGCTGGGCCGCCACGGCGAGCGGCTCCACAAGAAGATCATCGCGAACCTGCTCGGGCGGATCTCGAAACTGCTGGGGAAGCGCGTGCATCCCCACTTGCTGCGGCATTCCCTGGCGGTTCATCTCCTGCGCAACAATGTCGACATCCGCGTGATTCAGGAAATTCTCGGACACGCGAACCTCGACACGACGAAGACCTACCTGCGGCTGGTTCCTGGGCATCTCCGGGAGGATTACGACAAGGCCATGCCACCAATTGCGGTGGAGATGCCCCGTGGATGAGGCCGATGCCCTTGCGGGATGGTGGGAGAGGCCCAGGCTGTGCGTCCATGTCCAGAGCAGTCCTCGCCATCGAGTCCATCCAGCGGTCGATCCTCAACCTGCGTGCCCAACGGGTCATGCTCGACGAGGATCTGGCCCGGCTCTACGGGGTCGAGACCAAGCGGCTGAACGAGGCGGTGAAGCGCAACATAGCGCGTTTTCCCGAGGATTTTGCGTTCCGTCTGACCGATGCGGAGGCCGACAACTTGAAGTCGCAATCTGCGACTTCAAAAAAGCACGGTGGGCGCCGTCGTTCTGTGCCCATGGCGTTCACCGAGCAGGGCGTGGCGATGCTGTCCAGCGTACTCAACAGCCCACGTGCGGTGGCGGTCAACATCGAGATCATGCGTGCCTTCGTGCAGATGCGGAAGCTGCTGACGGCCAACGCTGACTTCACCAAGCGGCTGGCCGTGCTGGAAGCCGAGTTGGGTCGGCACGCTGCGGAGTTTGGCCATCATCGGGCCGAGACCGTGCGAGCCCTCAAGGTGGTGTTCGAGACACTCAAGGCATTGGCTGCCCAGGCAGATGAACCCGAGCCGGACAAGCCATCAGTCGGGTTCAACTTGAAGTAGGATGGCGTTTGAGGTCACAGATGGTGACCTCAAAGAGGGTGGGGGCATCGGTGGTCTCCAAGTGGCCTATTGGACGAGCTAGCCGGTCCCCGACACTGCCCGCCCTGGATGGCACAGCGTCTCCTTTTGTGGATGGCATCCTGTCTGCCGCACGCCCTCGGCGTGCCGGCTAGATCGTTCCTCGCCTTTCTCCTGCTCGCGGTCTCCCCGTCCCTCCACGCCGTCGCATGGCCGGATGCCGCGTCATTTGGTTCGCCTGCGTGCGCAGCTTCCAAGGGGGGTTCGGGAACAATCATGGAATATGCGGATAGCGCGCGGATCGGCGTTGCGGGGGCGAATGGCAGTCATAGAATGAAACAGGCTCTCGCAGTCTGTCGCATCAACGTCAACCCCATCGAGTTGTGGCAGTTGGAGGACAAGGAGTACACGATCCGCGTTGCCGGTAAGGAGAGCGCGGGGAGCCAGCCAGCGGCTGGCGAGAACGTCTGGATCGACGTGGCGCTGCCGCAGTTCACGGACGCCGAGGCCAAGGCGAAGGTGAAGGCTTGGACGCTGAACTGGTCGGGCATGGAGCCCCACTGCTTCTACCTCAACCAGGGCAGCGGCGGATTCGTGAAGCAGAGCAACCAGGGCAAGATCGCCGTGGACGACGCCAAGGCGCGCTTCCTCGGTGGCATGCCGGGCGACAGCACCATGCAGCAGAACGCTGCCTTTGGCGCGTACTACTGCACGCTGTCGGGCCAGGAACTCACCGATCTGGGTATCGGTCCAGTATCGGGACTGGTCACCATCAAGCAGCGCCGCATGGAGGTCGAGCTTGGGGTCGATGGCGACTTCAAGAAGGCACCGTACGCAGGCACGACCCTCTACGGGAACAAGGGCACGGTGCGGATCATCGACGATGGCCCGCAGACGGTCATCCAACCGACCAGCGGCCTGACGGGTGCAAACAGCCAGTTCTCCATCGCCTACGACGCGAGCCTCGCGTTCAGCGATGGCGTCAACGCTCCGGTCTCCGGCGACGGTGCGAGCCAATGCGCCCCGATCCTCTCATGGAACGATGGATCGAGCTTCCTGGTCGCGGGTGAGCGTCCTGGCGACACCATCCTCCAGGTGTTCCCGGTCTTCGGCACCGCGGACACGAGCAACCCGATCATGGAGATTCCGGTGCAGGTCGATCTGCCCGTGCTCAGTGAGCCCGGTCTCGATCAGATTCAAGTCGCTCGCGGGAACCTCCAGAAGCGCCAGGACTTCCTCTCGAATCCCGATAGCACGCTGGTCCAGGACCCGACCCCGATCCCGCCCGCTGGCGGCGGCGAGGACGCCAACTGGAAACTCCCGGATTCCTACCGCGCGCAGTTCGGCGTGTCCGACCACCCGCACTCCACGACCAACACGCGCGAGCTGGATTCGGTTTTCGAGTTTTGCATGTACATGCTCGCGGAGATCATGCCCGCCACGAACCCGGGGCCGATGAAGTGGTATGCGCCGGTCAGCGGAGGCACCTCGATCTTCCAGATCCCAGCCGAGCAAGCAGACCTGACCGCCCCTGCGGTTGAACTGTCTCGTGACCAGTACTGGAAGATTTGGAACTCTGGTGGCAACCTCGGGACCGAGGAGCAAGCCGCTGAAACGTGGAGGAACAGGATCAGAGCCTCCGGGCCGCCCCTCCAGCACTGGCTGCGCTTCCTGCGCCACGTCATGGCCGACGGCAGCTTCCAGAACCGCAGCGATCCCGACATCGAGAAGCAGCGCCAGCTTCTGGAGGTCAAGGCCAAGGCGTACATGGACCAAGCCGCTCTCGCACGGATGAAGCGGTATTTCAGCCTGCGCGCCGACTACCGCGCCGGAGTGTCACCGTTCGCGCTCTCGCCGACGGCGAACGAAGACCTCGGCTACGTCTACCCGCCGCTCCAGCATGCCGGTGGCGATGACGCTACCGTGCAGATCGCCGTCGGCTTCTTCCAGAACCTCTGGGACTCGATCGTTCACAACAGCCCGCTCACCAGGCTGTTTGCCACCCAGATTACGCCCAACTGGTTCGTCGGCCACTCCTTCACCGAAGAAGTGCTGCACCACATGATGGCCGAGCGCCTGAGCTGGGCGAAGAAGCTGCTCGCTACCATTCCACAACAGTCGGGAACGGCCACCTATCCGATCACCGTGCAGATGGTCCCGACCACGCTCACGATCTCTACTCTCAATGAGGGCATTGCCGGAATCCCACTTGAACTTGTCTTCGGTTCCGACGGCAGTCTGGCCTTCAAGATCCCCGACGCTTATCGCTATACGGACGGAAACGGGAACGTGACGCTGTGGCGCAATAGCCAGCAGCTCGGCGTCTACTTCAAGCTCGGTACGCTCACGGGAGGTCAGATCGACCTGAGCACGAGCAACCAGTTGAACAACGCCGGGTTCCGCATGCCAGTGTACAACTTCGACGGGTCGCTCAGGTACGTTGAGATTCGAGGCGCGACCCCCGAGGCCGGGCTCATCGTTCGCCTCATGCAGGAGACCTACGCCCTCCAGGGGATGGCGTCGAACATCGCGGCGCAAGCCTTCTGGCAGAACTTCGCTCGGAACTCACCTCGCGCGTTCTTCATCTACTGCGTTGGCGACTTCGTGGCGGGAACCGGGGACATCTACCGCGTGCTCTGGGGCCAGGATGTGGTCACCGGCGAGCAGCTCTCGATCGAGGATCGCCTCCTGTCCGGCATGATGGTGGGTGTCACCGTGCTCACGGGCGGCGTTCCGGGCAGCATGATCGCTGGTCGCGGTGTCGCCTTCCTCCGCCAGGGTCTCAGCAGAGACCTGATGACGACCGCACGGTCGAGCATGTCTGCGGTCGATGGTCAGATTACCAGAGCGGTCGATGACATCGCCCAAGGCGGACAGGACATCGGCCAGGCGGCGAGCACGCTCCGCCGCGCTGCTGGCACCCGCGAACTGACCCGCGACGCGCTCGTCCAAGGGCTGCGCCGTGCGACCACCATCCTTGACCTGCCCGTGCAGGACTTCCTCAAGGCGCACTGCGGCCTCGGCCGCATGGGCAACAAGATCGCGGTCAAGAGTGGCAGCGGCGCTCCCCACATCAGTCCGGTGTGCAGCCTGGAGAAGTCGGCCAAGCGGCCGATCCCGCTGCCCTCAGCGATTCGTGGTTCCGGTCGCGGTAGCGCAAAGGACGCGCAGACCTTGGTGAACACCGGCGACGATGCGGCTTTCGTCCAGCGGGTCATCAACGCCGAGCGGGGTACGCTCAGCGATGCCGATGTCGCGGCTCTCGTTGAGCGGTGCCAAGCCAACGCCGGGTGCTTCATCGCCGGGACGCCAGTACTCATGGCGAGCGGCGAATGGAAGCCGATCGAGAAGATCGTCGTCGGTGACGTGGTAGCCACGCGCGACCAGTGGTCGCCCGACTCAGCGCGGATGGTGAGGCAGGTGACGGCCCTGGAGCGCCACGAGGTAGAGGCCATCGAGCATCTCCGCCTCGCCGACAGCGACACGGTCTACGAGGTCGACTGCACTGGTGCCCACCCGTTCTGGGTCGAGGGCGAGGGCTGGACGATGGCGAAGGACATGAACGTCGGCGACCACATCGACGGAGGCGACCACGAACTGACCCTCGCGGGCCGCACCGTCACCTCGGGCGCAACGACGGTCTACAACTTCGAGGTCCTGGAGACGCGGACCTACTTCGTTCGCGGGTTTGCAATCTCTGGCGTGACGACCGCGGTTTGGGTCCACAACAACTGCGCGGTACGCGACGCTATCGAGCAGTACATCCGTAGGCAGGCAGCCGACCTCGGGGTGACGTTGACGGACAAAGAAGCGCTGGACGGTCTCAAGAACCTCAAGCAGGTGGTAGAAAAGCATGGAAATCGGTTCTATGATGCCGGGAGAACATTTCCCTTCGGATTTACATCACTTGACCAGTATAAAGCCTTCTCACTAGAGTTGCGCAAGGGTTTGGAGAAGGCTGGGCATAAGGACGCAGAGCCTATTTTCCAAGGGAGTTCAGTTACTGGCGTCAACTTTGAGAAGGGGATACCGTTTGATTCTCAATACATTAGCGATTTCGACATAGCGATTGTCAGTCCCTCCCTAATGAAAAGGGCCAAGGAACTCGGCGTCAAACTGAGGCCTGACGGTAAGCGCAGAGGTCCATTAAGCCTGGAGTTCAGCCAAGCTACTCTGGAAAAGCTTGGGCTTAAATCAATGATTAGCGATTTGACAAGAGCTGCTGGCAGAGAAGTAAACATTATGGTTTACGATTCACCGACCTTTGCGATTACAAAGCAACCAAGCATGCTGGTTCCCAGGTGATCAAATGGAAAAATCCGTATCCCTTGGGCTTAACGATTCCGACATTGTTAGGATTCGTTCCCAACTTGAGCGAATGCTTGGCATCCCTTTTATTCCCCGGGAAAGTTCCTACTGGGGCGGGGTATACTACACCGCTGCAACGGCAGATGCAGTGAAGGTTAAAGTCTACGTCAATCACGACTCATCAGACGATACTCAAATCGACGTGAGATTTCCTCCGGACATCGTCATTCTTTGTTTATCTGGCGACTCAGATGCTCCGACAATGAAGTTACTATCCGAGATGGAATACATCGCAAAACACGAGGGATCAGAATGACCATTCGGTCAAGCCGCGAGACCTCACCCAGGGGTGAGGACGTTCGGATGTTCATTCAGAAAGTCTCCAAAAACCTCCCTGCAATCATAAGGAATCCTAGGACAGGCACTTCATTCACACACCTCCCCACCCCTCGCCATCCCAAGACTTGCATAGGGTCAAAACAAACCGTATCTCCAAGGCGTGACCACGGCCCGCTCCCACC
>JACDEN010000663.1 GCA_013816415.1 Planctomycetota bacterium | reverse complement strand
AGTCGAGACAACGTCCGGCCGGCCGGCCGGTATCATCTGGTTGGGCCGACTGTCCCCATTGCGCAACCTCCTGCGGCAACGGGACTAACGGTAGGACGTACGACGCATGGCCGCGCCCTCTGATGAGGAACTCTTCAAGGTCATCGACGCCGAAGCGGCCAATCCCCGCGAGGGGACCGATTCGCGTCTGATCTATCGCGCCCTGAGCGAGCGGCGCGACCGCCTCGGCGCCGCGAGCGACCTGCCGCAGGACAAGGCGTTGTCCGAGAAGATCCTGGCCGAGGCGCGGTCGCGCTCCGCGCAGATCTCCGCCTCACGCAAGGTCTCGGGCCCGGTCGCGGTGGTCACTCCGGGCATCCCGTGGTGGCTGTGGCTGGGCTGGATTGTCGCCATCGCCGCGGTGGTCGCCGCCTTCCGCTACCTGGTCTGACCGCGAGCCGCTGCGGGAGCCGGCCGGGAACCAACGGTTCCGGGCAGGGCTCCAGGTGGTAGGAATCAGGACATGCGCCCCTACCTCGAGCTGCTCCAGCACGTGCTCGATCACGGCCGTGAACGCGCCGACCGCACCGGGACCGGGACCAGGGGCATCTTCGGACATCAGCTGCGCTTCGACCTGCGCGTCGGCTTCCCGCTGGTGACCACCAAGACCGTCCACGTGCGCTCGATCATCACCGAACTGCTGTGGTTCCTCCAGGGACGCACCGACAACCAGTGGCTCAACGAGCGCCGCGTCACCATCTGGAACGAGTGGGCCACCGCTGAGAAGTGCGCGCGCTTCGGACGCGCAGCGGGAGACCTCGGCCCGGTCTATGGCCACCAATGGCGCAACTTTGGAGCCACGCGTTTGCCGGACGGCGGCTACGCCGCAGACGGCAAGGACCAGATCCGCTGGCTCCTCGACGAGATCCGCAGGAATCCGAACAGCCGCCGCCTGATCGTGACCGGCTGGAATCCGCGCGAGGCCGACCAGGTGGCGCTGCCGCCGTGCCACACCCTGTTCCAGTTCTACATCCAGGACGGCGAGCTCAGCTGCCAACTCTATCAGCGGTCGGCCGACATCTTCCTCGGAGTGCCGTTCAACATCGCCAGCTATGCGGCTCTGACGATGATGATCGCCCAGGTGTCGGGCCTGAAGCCCGGGGATTTCGTCCACACCTTCGGCGACGCGCATCTCTACAACAACCACCTCGAGCAGGCGCGCCTGCAGCTGACGCGCGAGCCGCGCCCGCTGCCCACGCTCACCCTGAACCCCGCCGTCACCGACCTCTTCGCCTTCACCGCCGAGGACATCGCGATCACCGGATACGATCCGCATCCGCCGATCCGGGCGGCGGTGTCGGTATGATTATGAACGACCGCCGTACTGGGTTCTGTGTTCTGCGTCCTGCGTCGAATGGACCTGGTGCGGAATGCGCTTTGTACGGAGCAGGTCGATGAATCCAACGCAGAACGCAGCACCCAGAACGGAGAACGTTCCCGCCCCCCTCGCCCTAGTGGCCGCGATGTCCCTGAACCGGGTGATCGGCCGCGACGGCCAGCTGCCGTGGCACGAGCCCGAGGACCTGCGCCATTTCCGCGATCTCACCATCGGCCACGCGGTGATCATGGGGCGCAAGACCTTCGACGTGCTCGGGAAGCCGCTGCCGCGGCGGCGCAACATCGTCATCACCCGCCAGGCGGGGTGGACGGCGGAGGGCTGCGATGTCGCGGGCGACCTCAATGCGGCGATCGCGGCGGCGCGCCTGACCGACGCCGAGCCGCGGGTGATCGGCGGCGGACAGATATATGAACAGGCGCTGTCGATCGCGACGGTCATCTACCTGACGGTGATCGGCATCCAGGTCGAGGGCGACGCGTTCTTTCCCGCTCTCGACGAGCGGCACTGGCGCGAGCGCGAGCACCGTGGGTCCGGGCACCTGGTTTTCCGTACCCTCGAGCGTGTTTCGGGCACGATCTGACCATGGCCACAACGTCCTCACGGAATCGCTCGGTGCGCCGCGGCAGGAGCCTTCCCGTCGCCACCCTCGGCAAGCGCACGCGCCTGTCGTTCACCTACAAGCCGGAGCTGCTCGAGGCCATCCCTTTCGGCGTCGGGCGCGCATTCGCGACCTCGAACACCTGGGTCTCGAACAACTGCCTGCGCTTCACCTCGCTGTGTCCGGTGACCGGACAGCCGGACTGGGCGGACATCTTCATCAATTTCATCCCCGACGCGCGCCTGGTCGAAAGCAAATCGCTGAAGGAATACCTGAACAGCTTCCGCATGCATGGCGACTTCCACGAAGACGTCTGTCGACTCATCTGCGACGATCTGGTCCGCTGCATGGGCCCGCGCTACCTCGAGGTCATCGGGCATTTCGATTCCCGCGGTTCGATCGCGATCTGGCCGTACGTGCAGTATGCGAAGGATGGCGACGCGGGAGCCCAGCAGATCCTCCAGCATCGCCTGCTGCACTACACGCCCGGAAAATATGCGCCGGAATCGTACCGCCGGAACATCTAGACCGAGCTTCCCCCCATCAGGTCACGGAGATGCGGTAAAAGCAGAGGCTTTCGAAAACGCACATGGGTACATCTATGGATTTGCGCATTTCGTCGGTAAAACTGAGCTTTTCAAGAAA
>JACDEN010000662.1 GCA_013816415.1 Planctomycetota bacterium | reverse complement strand
ACCTCGGGCCGCGCACCGGATTCGGATGGTCCGACGCGTGGCGCTGGATCTCCGGCGAAGCGCGCAAGAAGCTGCTGGACGCGCAACGCGCCACCGGCGCCGCGCTCGCGCCATTGGGCCGGCTGTTCTGGAAGGAGATGTCCGGCCGCGCGCAGGGCGCCGGCACGCCGCAGGGAGGCGCCGCGCGTTTCGTGCGCGAGCTGATGGCGGTGGTCGACCGCGCGCCTGCGGGCGAGACGTTCCGCTTCCATCTGGTGGCGCACAGCGCCGGCTCGATCTACCTCGCCCGGCTTTACGACGCCAGCCTGCGGTCGCTGATCGCGCGCTCGCGCGGACGCGCGAGCCTGGCGTCGATCCGTTTCCTCGCGCCCGCGGTGTCGGTGCCGCTCGCCGGGAAGCTGCTGCTGTCGCGCGGACGATGCCCGGTACCGCCCGAGCGGTTCACCATCCACACGCTCTCGGATGCCTCGGAGGCGACCGATTCGATCCACGTCTATCCGAGTTCGCTGCTGACCTATGTCGCCGATCATCTCGAGTCATCGAGTGCGCGCGTTCCCGTGCTCGGCATCCGCGCCGACGCGTCGGCCTCGCCCTTCGCGCGCATGGCCACCATCATCCCGACCCGCTGCGCGCATCACGGCGACCTCGACAACCTGGCGGCTGCGGCCGGCGAGGCGTCGGGAATGTTCGACGAGATCGTCGGCGCTATCCGCGCGCGCTGAGGCCGATCAGCCGCCGCTGGCTCCAGCGCTTGACAGGTCACGGTTCATGGCGTCGAGCGCACCGCGCGCGGCGTCCTTCCAGTCGACGTCCGTGTTCCGCGCGTCCTGCCACGCGCCGAGGATCGCTCGGCTGGAATTGACCAGGATTCCGCGGCCATCTGCGCGCGCGCCGGCCTTGGCGTCGGCGGCGCTCGCGCCCTGCGCGCCGTATCCGGGCACCAGGAACAGGGCGTTAGGCATCAGTTCGCGCAGGCGACGCGCCTGCTGCGGATAGGTCGCGCCGACCACCGCGCCGACGTCGGACAATCCGCAGCGTCCGCAGCGGTCCGCGCCCCACTGCGCGACCAGCCGCGCCATGCGCTCCATCACCGGTCCGCCCTCGCAGGGCACGTCCTGCAGGTCGCCACTCGAGGCGTTGGAGGTCTTCACCAGCACGAAGATGCCAGTGGACGGAGGGGACTGGAGGAACGGCTTCACCCCATCGGCGCCCAGGTACGCGTTCACGGTCAGCCACTGCGCTCCGAGTCCGGCGAGGGGCTTGCCGGTGAGGCCGGGCGGCGAGCGCCTGGCCTCTCCGACCAGCGGCGCGAGATACGCCTGCGCGTAATGCTCGGCGGTCGAGCCGATGTCGTTGCGCTTGCCGTCGATGATGACCGGGATGCCGCGGTCGTGCGCGTGGGCGACCGTCTGCTCGAGGCAGCGCATGCCCGCGGATCCGTACGCCTCGTAGCAGGCGAGCTGCGGCTTGACCGCGGCGCACGCTCCGGCGATCGCGTCGATGATGCCGCGGTTGAAGACGAGGAAGGCGTCCGCGACCGCTTCGGCGCTATCGCCCGAGCGCGCGAGCGCGGCGGTGGCGAGCGCAGGCGGGATCAGGTTCGGCCGCGGGTCGAGACCGACGCACGCGATGGAGCCGGTGCGATCGATGGCGGCCTGGATCAGATCGGCGGCGTGCATGGTGAGAGACGTTCGATCGCTCGTCGACCGAGTCCACGGATTTCAGCCGGCCGGGTCCGCCTCGAGCGCCGAGCGGCACGCGTAGACCACGTGGGCAGCGGCGAGAGCCGAGGGCGCGGTCCGGTCGCCGGACGCCGACGCCAGCTGACACACGAAGCCGAGGCGGGCGGCGAGCGGACGATCGACCCAGCGGCACGAGCCGGATTCGGCGGCCTGCAGGCGCTCGCGCACGATCGACAGGTCGGGCCAGGCGACGCTCGCGCGGTTCACCATGCGCGCCCAGGAATAGCGCGGAGCGTCGAGCTGGTAGACCGTCCCATCGGGCGTCTCCATGGCGAGCAGCTGGAACAGGTGCTCGGGCACGGCGCAGCCGATCGCCCACACCGGCAGATCGTCGTCCTCGTCGATGGCGAGGAAGCTGTCGGAGCGATGACCGTTGCGGCCGCGCCACGAGATGACCGCGATGCGGTCGTAGGTGTCGATCGAAAATCCGTCGCGCGCGGTGAGGCGGTTGATCGCGGATTCGACGCGCGCGACCTCGGCGTCGCGTTCACCGTCGGGTTGTCCGCTCTCGGCGATCAGGTCGGCGAGGCCGTCGACCGCGCGGACACAGGCGCGCTGCTCCCAGCCGGGGCCGGCGACCTGCTCGTCGCGGATCAGCTGGTGGAGGCGCAGCATCAGCAGGAATGGTTCGCGTCCCGGCCAGGACATGAAATCACCGGCCTCGGCCGCGCCGATCAGCAGGCGCGCGTGCGCACGCGCGAGCTCGGGCTGGCACGCCGCCGCCAGGGCGAGCAGTCCGTCGGCGTCGATATGGTTGTTGCACACGATCGCATACGGATCGAGCCATCGCGCGGCGTTGGCGGCGGCATTGACCACCATCTCGGTGCTGGTGTCGGCCGCGATCGCCGCTGGCGGCAGCGGCGCGTCGGTCCAGTGGCTGTAC
>JACDEN010000661.1 GCA_013816415.1 Planctomycetota bacterium | reverse complement strand
CCGGTGAGGTTGACGCGCAGCGTCGACCAGCCCGGGCGCGCGCTGTAGCCGTCGTCGTTGGCGCGGCTGCCGTAATCCTTGCTCTTGGCGTCGTCGGCACGGACGGTGAAGGTCACCGACTGGTCCGAGGGATTGAATATGTCCATGCAGAACAGCGGACGCTCATGGAAGCGCGCGAGTTCCTTGCCGCCCTGGAACGCGATCCCCGGATAGGCGTCGGCAGCGGTGACGATGCGCAGCGCGTGGGTGCCGTGCTTCGCATGCTCGGCGACGATGGTGCCCATCGGCGGGGTCTCGAAGACCTTCGAATCGTCGGCTTCGAAATCCGCGAGCATGATCGCGTCGGTGGCGGACAGGGCGGCCGCGGCGAGGAGGAGGAGGGGGACGGCGATCAGGCGCATGGATATCTCCGATCTGCAACGGAGCAGATAGCAGGAGGTGACTTATATGGGCGATTCCGCGCCGCCACCGATTGCCGGTGCGCGGTGCGCAGGGCCCCGCCCGCGCGTCTCGGGATGAGGGACTTGAACCTGGCATCATGCGGGATTCCGCGCATAACCTGATGCTTCATGACGGCCGCCTTCCACCTGCAGTCGTGCGATGCGTGCGAGCACGAATTCCGCGTGGCCGCCCGGCTGCTCGGCCGCAAGGTACTGTGCCCGTACTGTCTGCGTCGACTGGTGGTGACCGCTCCCGCCGCCGCCATCGACGACCCGTTGGCGGGGCAGGATCTCGGCGGCTGCCGGCTGCTGCGTCGCCTCGGCACCGGATCCCTCGGGGTCGTCTATGAAGCATTGCAGACCAAGCTCGATCGGCCGGTCGCGATCAAGATGCTCTCCAGCAAGGCCGCGGCCGACGAGCGCATCGTCGAGCGCTTCCAGCGCGAGGCCAAGCTCTGCGCGCGCATCCAGCACGAACACGTGGTCGGCGTCCATGACTTCGGCTTCGAGCGCAACGTCCATTACCTGACCATGGAATTCGTCAACGGCCCGACGCTCTCGAGCGTCATCGACGAGGCCGGGCGCCTGCCGCTGAAGGTCAGCGCGCGCTTCATGATCCACGTCGCGCGCGCGCTCGAGCACGTCCACGGTCTCGGCATCGTGCACCGCGACGTCAAGCCGTCGAACATCCTGGTGACTTCGGAGGGTACCGCGAAGCTGGCGGATCTCGGGCTGGCCAAGAAGGTCGACCTGGGTCCGGGTGACAAGCAGGCGCTGCTGACCAAGCAGGGCATGGTGCTGGGTTCCCCCGCCTACATGCCGCCGGAGCAGATCCACAACGCGAGCGAGGTCACTCGATCCGCCGACATCTACGCGCTCGGCGCCACGTTCTACCACGCGGTCAGCGGCGCGCCGCCGTTCAGCGGATCGAGCGGACTCGAAGTCATGGCCAAGGTGCTGCGCGACCAGACGCCGCCGATCGGCGAGCTCGCTCCGGATCTTCCGCGCGGCGTCGCCGAGCTGATCACCAGCATGCTCGAAAAGGATCCCAGCAGACGCCCGAAGGACGCCACCACCGTGCTCGCGCGCCTCGAGGATGTGCTGCGCGAGGCGAACAAGGCCAGGCCGACGCCCGCTCCGCAGCCGCGGCGGCGCGGCTTCGCGTGGCTCATCACCGGTCTGATCGTCCTCAATCTCGCGATCTACCTGCTGGTGATGTACCGCTGGGGCAAACTGCAGGGGATCACCGATCTGCTGCGGTCGGCCGGCCTGCTCTAGCCTCGGCTTCGCCGCGGGCCGGGCACTGCGCTTGCGGACCAGCCGGGACGGAGGAACGTGCCAGTCGATATGGATGGATCCCGATCGCCCGCGCATGCCGGCCCCTTGTGGCTGCGCGTCTTTCTCGGCAGCTCGCCGACCTGGTTCAAGATGGTGGTCATCGTCTGCCTGGGCGTGAACGCGACGGCGTTCGCCGCTCTGCACGCCGCCATTGGGCCCCAGGCCGCGGGCTTCTATGTCGGCTGGTTGGTGCTCGCCGAATTCATCTTCTTCCTGGCGATGGCGCTGAAGTGCTACCCGCTCCTTCCCGGCGGATTGCTGGCGGTGGAGGCGGTGGTCCTGCACCTGACCTCGCCGGAGAGGACGTACGCCGAGGCGCATCACAACTTCCCGGTGATCCTCCTGCTGATCTTCGTCGTCGCGGGCGTCGCCTTCCTCAAGGAGTGGCTGTCGGTGGTCTTCACCGGCATCCTCTTCTCGACGCGCTCGAAGATCATGCTGTCGGTGCTGTTCTGCGCTGCCGGCGCGGTGCTGTCGGCGTTCCTCGACGCCTTGACCGTCACCGCGGTGATCATCGCCGTCTGCAAGGGATTCTACGACACCTATCACGCCTATCGATCCAGCGCGAAAGACCACGACGAGGCCGAGCTCGAACAGTTCCGCGCCTTCCTGCGCTCGCTGGTGATGCACGCCGCGGTCGGAACCGCGCTCGGCGGCGTGATGACGGTGGTCGGCGAGCCGCAGAACCTGCTGATCGCGCACGTCATGCGCGAGGTGCTGCCGTCGGCGCTGGCCGACCATTGGACCTTCGTCGGCTTCGCGCTGCGCATGGGTGTCGTGACGCTGCCGACGCTGGTGGTCGGCCTCTTGACGACGGTGGTGTGCGAACGCTTCTCGCTGTGCGGGTA
>JACDEN010000660.1 GCA_013816415.1 Planctomycetota bacterium | reverse complement strand
AACCTCGGTCGCGTGATACAATGGGCGAAGCCCATCACGCGAAAATCTTGGCCGTTCCGGCCAAGATTTAGAGGCGACAAAGGTCGCGGGGGTTTGGGGGCAAAGCCCCCGATTAAAAAGGGCGACAAAGGTCGTGGGGGTTTGGGGGCGAAGCCCCCGACTCTATGACCGGAACAGCGTCCGGTGCTCGTCGATGGCGAAGCGGTCGGTCATGCCCGCGATGTAATCCGCCACCGCACGGAACAGCCCGGCGCCTTCGGCGCGCGCCGCGTGGATCGGCGGCAGGCTGTCCGGATGGTCGGCATAGAAATGGAAAAGATCGGCGAGGATGCGGCGCGCCTTGTGGAAGACGCGGTTGACCTGCCAGTTGCGGTAGAGGTGCTCGAACAGCCAGGACTCGAGGCCTTCCTTCGCCAACCGCATCGACTGGCTGACCGCGATGAGCTGACCGTCGTGGGCGCGCACCTCGGCCACCGAAGTGATGCGGCGTGAGGTCAGATTGGCCTGGACCTGGTCGACCAGGCTCGACAGGAAGCTGTCCATCAGCGCTCGCAGCGCGCGGTCGATCAGCAGTTTTTCCGGAGTCGCGCGCGGACTCGCCTCGAGCGCCTCGCGCCAGGCCCCCTGCCACAGCGGGACCTCCTGCAGCTGAGTGAGCGACAGGATGCCGCTGCGCAGGCCGTCATCGATGTCGTGGCAGTCGTAGACGATCGAGTCGACCTCGTCGACGAGCTGCGCTTCGAGCAGCGGCGCCGCATCGGAATGGAACCTGAGGGGCACCTTCGAGCGGTCGTAGTGGGCCGAGTGCTTGATGATGCTCTCGCGCACCTCGTACGTCAGGTTGAGTCCTGGGAATTCGGGATAACGGACCTCGAGCTCCTCGACGATGCGCAGGCCCTGGCGGTTATGCTCGAAACCGCCGTGGTCGACCATCAGCTCCTTGAGCAGGTCCTCTCCGCGGTGACCGAATGGCGGATGCCCGACGTCGTGCACCAGCGCGATGCATTCGACCAGATCCTCGTTGAGTCCCAGGCGCATCGCCGCAGCGCGCGCCAGCTGGCTGACCTCGATGGTGTGGGTCAGGCGCGTGCGGAAATGATCGCCTTCGTCATTGGCGAATACCTGGGTCTTGTACTGCAGCCGACGGAATGCGCGGCTGTGCACGATGCGGTCGCGGTCGCGCTGGAAGTCGCTGCGCCACGGATCGGAATCAGCAGGATGGTCGCGACCGCGGGTGTCGCGCGACCGCATCGCGTACGGAGCGAGGATCAGCGCCTCGCGTTCATCGACCGGTGGCGTCACTCGCGGCTCCGCGCGGGCTTGCAGGCTTCCGCCCAGCGCAGGAATCCCGCCGGATCGGCGTCCTTGAAGAAGGCGTTGCCGGTCACCAGGCGATCGGCGCCATCGGTCACCACCAACGGGATGGTGTCGCGGTTGATGCCGCCATCGACCTGGATCGCGAGCGACGGGAAGGCCGACCGGGTGGCGCGGATGCGCGGCCGCACCTGGGGGATGAACGCCTGGCCGCCGAAACCGGGATAGACGGTCATGAACATGACGAGGTCGACGGTGTGGAAATGCGGAAACCACAATTCCGGATCGGTGTCGGGATTGAAGGCCAGCCCGACTTGCGCCCCGGTGACGCGCACGCGGTCGATGGCGGTGGCGATGTCACGCGGCCCGACCGCCTCGACATGGATGGTGATGGCGTCGGCGCCGGCGGATCTGAAGTCCCGCGCGTAGCGGACCGGATCGCTGATCATCAGGTGCACGTCGAGGGGCAGCTTGGTCGACCGCCGCATCGCTTCGATGATGAAGGGTCCGAAGGTCAGGTTGGGGACGAAATGGCCGTCCATGACATCGACGTGGAGGCGGCGCGCTCCGGCCGCCTCGCAGCGCTCGAGTTCCTCCGCCAGGCGTGAGAAGTCGGCGGACAACAGGCTGGGCAGCACGGTGATCGCAGCCATGCCATCAGCTTGGCTCGCCAGGGCTGGGTGCAACCCCGTGCGCAGCTGCCCGGCGCGGAGGGTGCCGCGACCCCGTGTTGCCACCGTTGCCGTGCCCGTTAGGGTCGCAGCCGAAGCAGCAGCAGCAGCAGCCGGAGCAAAGGACAGCCATGGCCCAGGAATTCACCGACGACAATTTCTCCAAGGAAGTCCTGCAGTCGGACAAGCCGGTCCTGGTCGACTTCTGGGCGCCCTGGTGCGGTCCCTGCAAGATGATCGGGCCGATCGTCGAGAAGCTGTCGACCGAGCTGTCGGCGACCGTCAAGATCGGCAAGCTCAACGTCGACGACAATCCGGCCACCGCCCAGGAATACGGTGTGATGAGCATCCCCACGCTGCTGCTGTTCAAGGGCGGCAAGGTGGTCGGAACCACCATGGGCTTCACCCCCGAGCCTCGCCTCCGCGAATTCATCACCGCGCACAGCAAATAGTCGGGGGCTTTCGCCCCCAAACCCCCGCGACCCTTTGTCACCCCTAAATCCTGGCCGAAACGGCCAGGATTTTTGCGTGATGGGCTTCGCCCATTTTATCACGCAAGCGGGGCTCGGCGGTCGGGCGGCTTCGCCGCTTTCTAGTCGGGGGCTTCGCCCCCAAACCCCGCGACCTTTGTCGCCCTTAAAT
>JACDEN010000659.1 GCA_013816415.1 Planctomycetota bacterium | reverse complement strand
CCACCGATCCGCAGCTCGCGGACATCGAAGGCGGCGGCCACGATCCCAAACGCCGCGGCTTCACTTTTCAGCAGGCCGAGGTCTCGTTCTTCGGAGCCGTCGATCCCTACTTCAACGCCGAGGCGCATATCGTCTACAAGTCGGACGGCGTGGAACTCGAGGAAGCCTACGGCACCACCAGCCAGCTCCCCTACCGGCTGCAGCTGAAGGCCGGCTACTACCTGACGGAATTCGGCCGCACCAACCCGCAGCATCCGCACCAATGGCCGTGGCTCGACCAGGCGGTGGTCATCACGCGGATCTTCGGCAAGGACGGCAACCGCAGTGTCGGCGGCCGCCTGTCGTGGCTCGCGCCCGTGCCTTGGTTCTCGGAATTCCTCGTCGGCATGCAGAACGCCGACGATCCCACCGAGGTGAGCTACCTCGGCGGCGAACCCGATCCCGCGCAGCCGGCCACCATCTCCGGTCGCCCTGCGATCGCCCGCACCACCACGCGCAGCCTCGCGGATTTCCTGTACGCGCTGCGCTGGGTGAACAATTGGGAGGTCGGCGAACAGACCATGGTGCAGCTCGGCCTGTCGAGCGCCTTCGGCCCGAACAACACCGGTCCGGCCGGACGGACGATGGTGGTTGGCGGCGACCTGCTGGTGAAATGGCGCGAACGCCAACGCGGCATCCCGAGCCTGGTCTGGCAGACCGAGGTCATCGCGCGGCGCTACCACGCCGACGCTGTGGTCGATCCGGTGACCGCGGCCGCGATCCCCGCGGACGATCTGCGCGACTGGGGCATCACCTCGCAGGCGCTGGTCGGATTCCATCCGCGGTGGGCCGGCGGACTGCGCGTCGACTACGCCAGCGGCTCGGGCGACTCCTACGCCATCGGCATCGGACCGGTCTCGCGCGAGACCGATGCCTATCGCGACGACCGTTGGCGCCTCTCGCCGCTGGTGACCTTCAGTCCCAGCGAATTCTCGAAGATCCGGCTGCAGTACGACTACGACCACCTCGAGCACCTTCCGAATCACGACGTCCAGAGCGTGTGGATCGGGCTCGAGCTCATGATCGGCGCGCATCCCGCGCACACCTACTGAGAAACACATGAACATTTTCCACCCAGTATTCGCCCTCCTCATCCTCACCGCCTGGTCGACCGCTGCCGAAGCGCCGCTGCGCATCTGCGCCACGGTGCCGGATCTCGGCTCGCTCGCGCAGGAGATCGGCGGCGACCGCGTGACGGTCACGACCTTCGCCAGGGGCCCCGAGGACCCGCACACCATCGAAGCCAGACCGAGCTTCGTGCGCGCGCTCGCCGACGCCGACCTCTTCATCCAGACCGGACTCGAGCTGGAGATCGGCTGGGCGCCGGTCCTGCTCAAGCAGGCGCGCAACGAGAAGGTGCTGCCAGGGGCCGTCGGTTATCTCGAGGCGGCTTCGGTCATCCAGCCGCTGGAGATCCCCACCGGGACGGTCGATCGTTCGCTGGGCGACGTGCATGCCGGCGGCAATCCGCATTTCTTCACCGACCCGTTGAGCGGAATGAAGGTGGCCGCCCTGATCGCGGGCAAGCTGGCGGACCTGCGGCCGGGCGATGCCGACTATTTCAGAACGCGCCAGCAGGATTTCATCAAGCGCATCGGCGCGAAGATGTTCGGAGCCGACCTCGCGGCGAAATACGATCCCGCGAAACTCGCTCTGCTGGTCGAGAAGGGCGCGCTCGATGGATTCCTCAAGAACCAGGGCGACGACGCCAAGCTCGCCGGCTGGCTGGGACAGCTCCATGCGTATGCGGGGATGAAGGTCGTGGCGGACCACGCAGTGTGGCCCTACATGTCACGCACCTTCTCATTCGACGTCGCCGGCTACCTCGAACCGAAGCCGGGCATCCCACCGACCACCAGGCACCTCCAGGAGGTCATCACGATGATGAAGAGCGCTGGGATCACGGTGATCCTGACCACGCCGTTCTTCGATCCGAAGCACGCGCGGGTGGTCGCCGAGAAGACCAGCGGCCACATCGCGAACATGGCGCATCAAGTGGGCGCACTGGCGGGAACCGATGACTACATCTCGTTCGTCGACCACAACGTCAACGCGCTCGCCGCGGCATTCGCGGGAAGCCGATGAGCGAGGTCCTCTTCATGGCGACCTCGCTGGTCCTCGGCTACACCGCCGCCCGCCCCCTGGCCACCGTCGACCTGACGGTGCGCGCGGGGGAATTCTGGTGCGTGCTGGGGCCGAACGGCTGCGGCAAGAGCACGCTGATCAAGGCGGTGCTGCGGCAGATCCCTCCGCTGGGCGGGCGACTCGAATCAGGGCCGTCGTTCCCGCGCGACGCGCAGATCGGCATCGTGCCGCAGCGGACTGATTTTCCCGACACCGTACCGGTGTCGCTGCAGGAATTCGTCGAACTGGGTCTGGTCGGGACCCGCGTCGGGCATGGCGAGGCCCGCGCGCGCGTCGTCGAGGCTCTCGAGCGGGTCGACCTCGCCCATCAGCGCCGGGCGGGCTACCTCACGCTCTCCGGCGGTCAGCGGCAGCGCGGCGTGCTCGCACGGGCGCTGGCGCGGCGGCCCACCCTGCTGCTGCTCGATGAGCCGACGAACGGCCTCGATCCGACGAGCGAGCAC
>JACDEN010000658.1 GCA_013816415.1 Planctomycetota bacterium | reverse complement strand
CAGGTCAGCAGGTGGACGTGGTGGGTCAGGCGGTCGAGGAGGGCGCCGGTGAGGCGCTGGCTGCCAAAGACCTCGGTCCATTCGTCGAAGGGCAGGTTGCTGGTGACGAGGGTGGATCCGCGCTCGTGGCGCTGGGAGAAGACTTCGAAGAGCAGTTCGGCGCCGGTCTTCGAGAGCGGCACGAAGCCGAGTTCGTCGACGATCAGCAGCTGGACCTTGGCGAGGCTCTTCTGGTAGCGCAGCAGATGCTTCTCGTCGCGGGCTTCGATGAGGGTGTTCACCAGGGCGGCGGCGCTGGTCCACAACACGGCGTAGCCGCGCTGGCAGGCCGCCAGGCCCAGGCCGAGTGCGAGATGGCTCTTGCCGGTGCCGGAGTTGCCGACGGCGATGATGTTCTCGTGACGGTCGATGTAGCCGCCGCGGGCGAGGTCCATGACCAGCGGCTTATTGACGCTGGGGATGGCCAGGAAGTCGAAGGCGTCGAGCGATTTGGGGGTGGGGAAGCGTGCTGCCTTGATGCGCCGTTCGATCAGCCGCCGCTCGCGGTCGATGAGTTCCAGTTCGACCAGGCGCAAGAGGTAGCGGACGTGGTCGACGCCCTCCTGGGCGCAGAGCTGCGCCAGGCGCTCGTACTCGCGCAAGCAGGTCGGAAGCCGCAGCTCCTTCAGGTGGTGCGCCAGCAGGACAGATGGCGGCGTCGGCGGTGGCGCCGGGGTGGCGGCGGCGCTCATGGCGTCTCCCCCGCGGCCAGCAGCAGTTCATTGTAGGCCGTCGGATCGGTGATGGCGACCGCGGCCAGCGGCAGGTGCGGGTAGTCCGCCAGATCGAGCCGGGGTGGGCGACCGTCCAGCGCGGCGAGCAGGCAGTGCTTCACGCCGTGATAGCTGATCGCGCCAAGACGCAGGGCGGTGCGGACCGCGTCGTGCACCTGCGTCGCGCGGAAGCCCTCATGCAGACGCAGGACGCCGACGTACTCGCGGGCACCGGCCTTCGCCAGCCGGCTCTCCAGCAGCCGGCGCAGCGTGGCGAACTCGCCAGGCAGATCCCACCCCACCAACGGAGCTGCCTGATCCAGGCTGCCGATCTTCTGTTCGATCAGCGGCAGGTAGTGCAGCGGATCGAAGATCATGGTGTCGCGCTCATAGCTGCGCGCATGCCGGGCGATCACCTCGGCGCCGTGGCAGATCACCACCTGGTGGACGTAGGCCTTCACCAGCACATCCCGGTGACCGAAGGCCACCGGCACCGAGTAGTCGTTGGTTCGGAAGCGCACCAACGACTGGCTGCTGACCCGGCCGGGAACCAGACGACAACAATCGAACGGCGCCGCCGGTAGCGGTAGGAACGCGGCCACATCGGCCGCCAACCGCTCACCGATGGTGCCGTCGGATCCGCGGACGCGCTCATCGCGACGCCGTAGACACCGTTCCCGCGCCTGGCGGTTCAGCGACTCCCAATCCGGCGCCTGCGGGATCGGCGTCAGGATCGTCCGCTGGATATATTTCACCAAGCCTTCGACGTTCCCCTTGTCGTTGCCCTTGCCGACGCGGGCGAAACGGTCACGGAACAGGTAGTGGCTCAGCAACTGGCCGAACACCTGCGTCCG
The DNA here is from genome assembly GCA_013816415.1 of Planctomycetota bacterium. Taxonomy (GTDB): domain Bacteria; phylum Planctomycetota; class UBA11346; order UBA11346; family UBA11346; genus JACCZE01. The sequence goes on along the minus strand of JACDEN010000658.1, from coordinate 1,024 downwards.
GATCCGCTCGCCGGTCTCCAGGATTCGCGCCACCGCGATCGACGTGTTGTCGTAGAGGATCGACTGCGGCACGCCGCCGAACCACGCGAACGCCTCGGCGTGGCCCAGGCAGAACGCCTCGGTGGTCTCCATCGGGAAGATCATCACGAACGGCGCATCGCTGTGCGGTAGGTCCATGGCCAGAAAGTGGCCCTTCTGCTCGACGCCGCCGACCACCACCACCGCCTCGCCGAAGTCGACCTGGGCATGTCCAGGCGGATGCACCAACGGCACGAACATCTCGCGATGCCGACGCTCGTGTTCGCGCACCACGTCCTTGATCACCGTGTAGCCACCGGTGTAGCCATACTCATCGCGAAGCCGTTCGAAGATCCGCTGCGCGGTGTGTCGTTGTTTCCGATGCTTCTCCTGGTCGGTCTTCAGGATCTCGCTGATCCAGCCCAGGAACGGGTCGAGCTTCGGGCGCACGACCGGCGCGGTACGCCGGTAGCCCGGCGGCTGCGCGTTCTCCAGCATCTTCGCGACCATATCCCGGCTGATCCCGAAGTGCCGGGCTGCCTGGCGCTGGCTGTGACGATCGACCGCGACGTAGCGACGGACCTGGGCATAGAGTTCCACGGTATGCATCCCCCACCCTGGTCCCCAGCAGGGCTGGGAAAGGGCACTGTGGGCCTCGCCACCGCCGCATACGGACCACCACGCCGATCCAGGTCCCATTCCTCCGTGCTTCGCACGGAACTCCGGCGACCGCTCGTTTCCTCCCTCCGGGACGACCCTACGGGAAGAAACGAGCGATCACCGGAGTCTGTTCTCAGACAGGGACCACTGGCCTGATTTTGCTCCGCCACGGCCGGCCATGAGGCCCGGTTTAGTGGCCTGATATTGCGCCGCCGTTTACAATGGGCCACGATACACTCGGATCTTCGGCGTAGGGCGGTGTGACCGTGGACTGCAGGGTGTCCTCGTGCATGCGAATGTCCGCCTGACCTTCACCGGTTCCAGGGACGACGAAGGTGAACCACAT
>JACDEN010000657.1 GCA_013816415.1 Planctomycetota bacterium | reverse complement strand
CGCCCTGCCCGTGGCGGTGGACCTTGACGATGGTGGCGTCGACCATGGCGTATTCCATGTCCGGCTCGTCAGAGGCGGCGTCGAACAGCCGTTTCCAGACATCCGCCTTCGCCCAGTCGCGAAAGCGCGTGTACACGCTGTTCCAGTGACCGAGCGCAGGCGGCAGGTCGCGCCAGGGACTGCCCCGTGCGGACAATCCACAAAACCGCCTCCACGAACAGGCGGTTATCCTTCCGCTGCGCCCGGGATCGCCCGGCTTGCCCAGACACAGCGGCTCCATCTTCGCCCATTGGGCTGGAGTGCGCCCCTTCAGCCGGACAGCGTTCATGCTGCGGCTTTGGCTAGGCGCTGGGCGTGTCAACGGGCACCGAAGTCTCCGCGATTATGGGCTTCCAAAATTCCCCAATCTGGCGGGTTGGCGGCGTTTGGTGATCAGCCGTTGTCGTGATCGGACGTGGCCTTTCCTGGCGGCCGTCCGCGGCGTTTGGGCGCCGGCGGCGGCGTGATGAGGGCTTTCGAGCGGACGTGCTCGGGCACGAGGTCGGCATGCTGCCGAAGGCGATAGCTCGCGCCCTCGATCTGAACGACTACGGCGTGGTGCAGGAGCCGGTCGAGCAGGGCGGTTGCGACGACGGGGTCGCCGAAGACCTCGCCCCACTCGGCAAAGCCGCGGTTTGAGGTCAGGATCATGGCGCTCTTCTCATAGCGCGCGTTGACGAGCTGGAAGAATAGGTTGCCGCCACCGGGAACGACGGGCAGGTAGCCGATCTCGTCGACCACCAGAAGCGAGGCGCGACAGAGATAGCGGATGCGCTCGCGCAAGGTCCCGTCGCGCTCGGCCTTTGCGAGCGAGGCGATGAGGTCGGCGAGCGTCGCGAAGGTGACGCTGCGGCCGGCCTTCACGGCCTCCACGGCCAAGGCCGTGGCAAGGTGGCTTTTGCCGGTGCCGGGCGGCCCGAGAAGGTGGACGACCTCGGCGCGGTCGATGAACTTGAGTTCGGCCAGCGCCAGGATGCGGTTGCGATCGAGTGAGGGCTGGAAGGCGAAGTCGAAGCCCTGGAGGCTCTTGATTGCGGGGAGGCGCGCCATCGAGAGCGCCGTCTTGACGCGGCGGTTCTCGCGCAGGGTCAGTTCCTCGAGCAGAATCTGGTCGAGGGCGCCGATGCCGTCGGTCTCGCCCTGCTCGATGCGCCGGAGCGTGGCGTCGAGCACTTCGAGCGCGCGTGGCATCCTGAGACCGACGAGGCTGCGCTTGATGCTATCGATGGTCATCGCAGGGGCGTGCGTCATGAGCAGCCTCCAACCTTGCAAGGCGCGCCGGCCGCCAGATGCTCTCCGATGGCCTGGTAGAAGGCGAGCGAGCGCCGGGCGACGTGATCACCCCGCCGACCGATCATGACGCTATCTTCGAACCCGTGTCGCATGGCGCGAGCTGCACTGCCCCCACGATGGCTCGGATCGACCCTGTATTGTCGCCGGCCCTCCAGGACTGGATGGGTCGCCACCAGGCGGCCCTGATCGAGGATGCGGATGGTGTCGGGAAGCTGATGCACCTCGACAACACGTCGGGTCCGATCGGGAACGCTGTAGTAATTGCCGCCGATCGAGACGAGCCCGTCATGGCTGACTCGCCGCTCGAGCTTCAGGAGCGCCTCGAAGGACGTCGCCGGCAGCGCCTGAAGCTCAAGCCGCTCGGCCGCGAAGGCCTCCGACACGACCCGTTGCGTGGTGCCGTGAAGCCTGACGTTGGCGACCGTGGCGAGCCAGTCGGTGAGCTGCTCGTTCAGGTCGTCGAGATGGCGGAATGAGCGGGCGAGGAAGAAGTCCTGGCGGATGTAGGAGAAGGGCCGCTCCACCTTGCCCTTGGTTTTTGCCCGGTACGGGCGGCAGGCCCTGGGCAGGAAGCCAAAGTGCTTGGCCAGAGCGATGAGCGAACGGTTGTAGACGATGTGGCCCTCGTTATCCTCTCCGGTCACCGCCGTCTTCATGCGGTCGTAGAGGATCTCGATAGGCACGCCGCCGATCGCCTCGAAGGCTGCCATGTGACAGCGCAGCAGCGTCTGCAGATCCTGATGCAGAACGAACCGGGCGACGATGTGCCGGGAATGGCCCAGCACCAGCGAGAACAGCCAGACGATGCGCGTCACGCTCGGTTCATCCTCGAAGGTCACGACGAAGCGGGCAAAATCGACTTGCGCCTGGTGGCCTGCCGGCGTCTCGAAGCGAACCTCGAAGGGCTTTGGCCCATCGCTCGGCCGGACCGCCGCGACGAAGCGCTTCACGGCCGTATAGGCGCCAAGGTAGCCGCGTTCACGCAGTTCGCGCGTCAACCGGACGGCACTGAGATCCGGGAAGGCCGCGGTGCGTTCCCGGAGATAGTCGAGATAGGGCGCGAGCTTGTTCGGCCGGCCAACCTGGCGGGGCCCGTAGACGGGAAGCTCAAGCCCGCGCTCAACGTACTTGCGGATCGTCTTCGGATCACGCCCCGTGCGCCGCGCGATCGCCGTGACCGACAGGCCCTGGCGGTGAAGATCCAGAATCATCATCAGTTCTCCCAGCTGGACCACCGTCGCCGCCCCCGTCCGACCCTCGTCGGCGGGCATGGTGGGCGAAGATGGGAAAGCCCGGGGTT
>JACDEN010000656.1 GCA_013816415.1 Planctomycetota bacterium | reverse complement strand
GGATGACGGTGATGGGCCTGGGCGCGAGTTCTCCGACGCGTTCGAGCAGCGCGAAGACCTCGTCGGGAACCGCGTGCAGGTGGTCGTCGACCAGCCGCCCGTTCCAGCGGCCGCCGGCGAGGTGCACGCTCGCGAGGCGGTCGAGCGGGAGGCGTTCGAGCGTGGCGCGGGCGTCGCCGCCGAAATTGACCGCGTTCGCGTGCAGGTTGTGCAGATCGAGCAGCAGGCCGCAGCGCGTCGGCGCCAGGGCTTCGCCGATCCACTGCGCCTCGTCGCGGTCGCTGCCGGGCGGATCGATGAGGGTGGCGATGTTCTCGGCGTCTGGCGCCATGCCGACGACGGTGGTCGCGAGTGCGAGATTGGCTGCGGCGCTGGCCGCAGTCCCAGCGGTGCGCGGCGGCGCCGCGAGATGGCCGATCTCGATGCCGCCGGCACGCACGAACGAGAGATGCTCGCTCCAGCCGGCGGGATGGACGGCGTCGACCAGGCGCGCAAACGCGTCGAGTCGCGTGCGTGCGACCGGTTCGCTCGAAGCGAGGCCCAACGACACCCCGTGCAGCGTCACCGGCACGGTCGCGCACAAGGCGCGCAGAGCGCGCATCTCCGCCACCGGCACGTCGAGCCAATCGTCGGCCATCGCCTCGAGCGCATCGATGCGGTCGAGGTTCGCCATGATCGCGGCCGCGAGCTCCGGCCGCCACGAGATGCCGACGCGGTCGTTCATCCGCCCCCGCATCCGCCGCATCCCCCGCCGCCGCATCCGCCGCCCGAACCGCAGCTCGAGGAGCCGCAGCTCGAACCTCCGCAGGCCGAGCCCTGCTGTTTCGACGGGGCCGGAAATAGGCTCTTCCAATCGCGCGCGGTGCTGGGATTCAGCTTCTTGAGGCCGAACACCGCTCCGATCATCAGGAATTCGCGGTCGTCACGCGCGGCGGCGCGGCGTCGAAGTGCGGACTCCAGCAGCAGGCGCAGGTCGGCCAGCATGCCCCGACCACGGGGGGTCGTGCGCAGCGGATGCGTCAGCACCATCGCCGATGCCAATGTGGCTCCGAAAGTCAGCACGACCAGTCCTTCGACATTGGCGTGGCCGTTGGCGAGCGCGTACAGGATCTTGCTCCCCCCGATGACGACCAGGGCGAGACCCACCAGGCCCGCGTAGATCATCTGCTGCCTGATGGACGCGGCGTCCTGACGCAGGCCTCGCTGTTCGAGATCCGCGCTGATGACCAGCAGCGCGTTCGCCGCACCCGGCGATTTCAGCAGCGACTCTCCGTCGGCATTGGCCAGCGCCGTCTTCAGCAGGGCGCGCTCGAGCGGGTGGTGCGCGGAATCGGCAGTCTGCTCTTGGGGTGTCTTCACCAAGGTGCCGTGATGCAGGAGCAGTCCGCGCTCGATCAGCGACACCGCCGCCAGACGGATCGCCTCGGACGCGCCCGCGCGCAGGTAGGCGATGCCATAGGGATCCGCGAGCAGGTTGCGCCTCTCTGCCAGAGGGCCCATTCCCCGCCGCGATACGAGCAGTCCGACGATCGCAGCAGCTGCGACCACGATGTAAAAGACCAGGAATTCCGGTCCCGGCAGAGCGAACGGATTCACGCGAGCGCCCGTGCGCGCGCGAGCATGGCCTCGGCCAGGGCGTGCAGGCGCAGCAGCAGTGGTCCCGAGGTTCCCGCCGGCAGCGCGCGCTCGGTGCGCGCGATCCGCAGCTCATCGAGGTCGTTTCCCGCGAGGCGCTGCAGCGCCTCGCGCGGCGTCGGCGCCGGCGCGCCTTCGAGCTCGAGCAGAGCGGAGGCGCACGCGCGCAACGGACCCGCGGCGTCGGCGACCGCCAGCACCAGGCGCTCCTCGTGCATCCCCTGATCGACATACACCTCGCGCAACCGCAGCACCTGGTTCATAAGCGACTGCCTGAGCTGGGCGACCGCCGCGCCGCGCGGTATCTGCAGCGCGGTGAACGGATCCTGGCCATGCAGCACGCGATGGCGTTTACGGATGTCGGCAAATTTGACGGTGAAGGCTTCGGCCGCGGCAGGGATCTCGCTCTCGAGCAGGAACATCGCCTGCAGGCGGATCGCCGTCCACGCCAGCGCCAGCGGCTCGCGCAGCCGTTCGGCCGCGGCCGCGTCGAAGCGCGCGAGCACCACCACCACGTTCACGTCGGAGGTCGGCCGCAGGCGGTCCTCGGCCGCCGATCCGAACAGCACCACCGCACGCAAATCGGCGGAGAATGCCGCCTTCGCGGCGTCGATGAATCCGGAGAGGGCGCGTTCGACGTTTGGATCCATGGCTGCTCCGCAGCGCATGCTGGAGGATCAGGTGACGGGTCAACCGTTGGCAGCAACCGTCAGCAATGACACCTTTCAGTCATCGCAACCATCGCAACGCCCGTTTCTATGCTTACTGCGGGATCTGCCGCCAACCGGACAGCTCCGCAGCCTCGTCAGGGTCCGGCGGCAGCGGCTGCGGCTTGTCGGACCGCTTCTCGGACGGCCGCGTCCGGATCGTCGCGCAGCACCTTGGTGATCTCGGGTTGCACAGTACAGAATCTGGCGAGACAGAGGCGGACGCCAGGATCCGGATCGCGCGCCGCCGCCAGCCTCGCCGCATAGGCCGCTGGCGTCGGAAGGCTGATC
>JACDEN010000117.1 GCA_013816415.1 Planctomycetota bacterium | reverse complement strand
GGCGCTGACCGCGACCAGTCCCTCCGGCGATCTGTGGGCCCGCGCATGGATGCGGCCGGGGCGCATGCTCGGCTACGTCATGGACCGCCAATGGGGCGCCACGGGCGCCGCGACTCTGCTGCACGAGCATGCGGCGCTCGCGACCATCGCCCAGATCGCCGCCGGCCACATCCTGATCGAATGGTGGAACGCCGACGACGGCACCGCGTCCCCGCCGGTCAACATCGATCACCCCGGTGGCGTGCTGTCGCTCGAGCCGCCGCCGTTCACGCGGCACATCGCGTTCAAGCTGTATCGGACGCAGGACGGTTGATGGGGCGCTGGCCCTCCAGAACTCCTTGGTCTCGATGGTGACATGACGTTATGGAATCCGCGCAGTACGCACCAGACACGCCTCCGGCCGACGGCGGCCGCCGGCCGCTTCCGCGAGCCCGAAGCCGATGAAGCAGCCGAGGCGCGCCGCGAGCGCGGTCATGCGCGTGGTCGAGGGACCGTGCGTGACCGCTTCGGCGAAGCGCGCGAGATTCGGGTTGTAATCGCAGACCGAGCACTCGTGGAACAGGATCCAGCGCGCGCCGAGGTCGACGGCGCGCGCGGCCAGGCGTTCCATGGCGGCGCGATTCGCCTCCGCACATTCGGGGATGGCGTCGAACTGGACGAGGGCGATCGGGATGGCGGTCATGCGCGACGCCAGGTTGCCGACCGCGTGGGAATGACACCCGCATGCTGTGATGCGCGCATGCCGAACGATAGCGGCCTCCGGAACGACACCAGTCGCGGCGATGAGAAGCCGGGGACCGACCCTCCGATGAGACACGCGGGGACCCTGGTCCCCACCTGGGATTCATGCCCGATGAAACTCCGGCTGTGGGATGGTGGATGGCAGGGAGGTGTATGGATGAAGTGCCTGTCCTCGGACCGACGTCATGCCTTGTCGTCATGCATTGTGGCTAACCGGATTTCCGCTCCACTCGACATGCGAGTCGATGGTGTGCGGATTCACAAAAAGGAAATGAGCCCTTCGACCTGTTGGTCGAAGGGCTCATTTCTCGTGATGTTGGCGGCGCCGGGCCTCGGCTCAAAAGGTCTCGGGTCACTCGATGAAGGCATCGGCGGGAAGATGGAAACGCTTGGCGAGCGCCTTGATCATGCGCAGGTTCAGGCTGCGCTTGCCGGACAGGATGGCGCTGACCGCGCTTTGCGGTCCAATCTCAGGCAAATCGCCCTGAGTCAGGCCATTGGCTTCCATCAGGTGGCGCACAACGTCGCGGGTCCTTCCGCGGGGCATTGCGTGGCGACGTTCCTCATAGGAGTGAACGAGGTCGATGAGCACATCCAATTCGTCGCCCTCGGGCGTGCCGCGGCGCGAGCCCCAGAGCGCCTCGATGCGGCCGAGCGCGACGCGGTGGTCGGCGACGGTTCGGATGGGATGAACGATGACGGCGGTGGACATGGCTTTATTCCCAGGCATCGATCGTGGCGGCGTCCACGCGATCGTATTCGGAGTGGTTGCCGATGAATTTGACGAACAGGACTTGACGCTGGTAATCGATGGCGGCGATGAGGCGGTGCTTGTTTCCCGCGATGTTGAAGACGACTCTCTCGTGGTTGATGATGCTGGCGTTTCCCAGGGTCGACTTGACGTCATTCGGCGTGCGCCATGTCGCCCTGGAAGCCAATCGATACCATTCGGTCAAAGGACTGGCGGACTCGATTCTTCCTGCCCGTTTGGCATAGCGAAGGAGGGTCGAACGGGCAATGATGCGCACCGGACAACTATAACAAAATGTTATAGCGGGTCAAGGGGGTCCTGGGAAGCGCTTCGTATCGGCGTAGGTGCGCTCGCCGCGGAAACGCGCCATAGGAGAGGCTATGCGCCAGGTGCCAAAGCGAAACTTTCCGCTGATGATGTCGGAAACGTTGCGAGGCCGGCAATTTCACTCTGGCGTGCAGCGTGGTCCACGGCCATTCGAGCGGCCATTCGAGGACACACACCCCCGAAGCATCCACCTGGGTCAAATCTCGTCCTCAGCCGCGAGCGATCCGTTGCCTTGAACTGGATTTGACGAGAGCTTGGGAAAGCGAGCGTGTGTGCTGGGATTTAGGGCGGGGCATTTCAAATGGCCCAGGTGCAGCATTCGACAGGCGCAGCCGCGGGCAGGTGTCCTCTGCCCTGACCGATCGACTGGCGGAGTCGCCGCGAGCGAGGCCGGGACGTCGACCGCGAGACTGCCCGAGGTATACTCACCCGAGGTGCATATGGACGATGGCCAGGCCGGACGCAGACCCTTCTGGCAGGGACGAGCGCTGCGCCCGCCCCCCGTGTATCCCATCGCCCTCGCGCTGCTCTGCGCTGCGAGCATCTGGTCGGCGGAACCAGCTGTCGCGCCTGGTGCATCCGATCAGGGGGTGATCGACACCGCGTTCTCCTACAGCCGGATTTGGATAGGCCACGAGCTCTGGCCGTTCGCAGTGACCGGCCAATCGACCTTCGCCGGCTCGGAGGATCCGAAGCGGTGGCAGGAACTCCCCGGGGTGATCTCCAGCTTCCGGCATTCCGGAACCGGCCCCCTGCCGGCTCCCCAGGAATTCGTGGTGACGCTCGACAAGACCCTCGCGTACGGACCGAGCTACCGGCTCTTCGTCAAGAATTTCTATCTCGGCAAGATGGAGGCCGTGGTGTCGGACGTGACGAGACCGGTGGAGATCAAGCGCTTCGACTGGTCGCCCGGCGCGGTGTTCGAGCCCAATGCCGGCTTCGACCGCATCGTACTGCGCTACTTCCCCACCGACATCGTCGCCGACACCGGCGTGAAGCAGGAGCAGCACCACATCGTGCAGGGCGTGTTCCTGACCACCGACGCGAACCAGGTTCCGATCCAGGCCGGCGAGATCCTGCAGACCATCCCGGTGGAAGTGCCGCCGTCGCGGCCCGGCAACCACCTCGACAACGGCAGCTTCGAGGTCGGATTGTTCCCCTGGGGCAAGCCCTTCGGCGCATCGGCCGCGTATGGGGTCGAGAATCTCGATACCACCACCGCGGCCGAGGGACGGTGCAGCTTCAAGCGGCGGATGGAGCGGCCCAGCGGCATGCTCATGCACCGGGAAACATCTTCTACGCCGGTGCAGAGTGCCCGGTCGACCTGCTCGTTCGCGATGGCTCGGGCCAGGCGCAGGTCGCCATCGGATACCGGGTGGTCGACTACTGGGGCGAGGTCGTTTCCACCGGAAGCGTTGACGTTCCGATCCACGAGCATGCTGGCCGGAAGCCGCTGCTGCTGCCCGGCAGCCGGTCGGGGATCTTCCGCGTGCTGTTCTCGGCCGGCGAGAGCGCGTCGGAGATGGTGTACTCCGTCGTGCCGGCGAATCCGCATCTGGAGTCGACGTACGAGCGGGGCTCCCTCGGGGTCGACGCCATCTTCGAGGACAAGCAGCTGGCGATCCTCAAGCGTGCCAATGTGAATTGGGTGCTGTCGAAGTTCCTGGGACGCTGGCCACAGGTCGAGCGCGAAGCAGGGGCATACCGGTTCCGGGATGCGGAGATCGCTGCCGCCGAACGGGCGCGGATGATGGTAGTTATCCAGCCCTTGAACATCGACTGGGCTGCGCAGAGCGGCCAGGCCTGGCTGTGGCCTTCGTTCAGCCGCGCAAGGCCACCGGTGAGCCGTGGGTGGGAAAGCAGCGGTACCTCCAGGCGTGGGGATCCTTCATCCACGCGCTGGTGGACCGCTACAAGGGCACGGTGAAGCATTGGGAGATCGAGAACGAGCCGAACGCCGATTACACGCCGGAGGAATATGCCGAGCTGCTGCAGATCGCCTGCGACCACGCGCGACGAGCCGACCCCCAGGCCAAGATCATCGCCTTCTCGGGCGGCGGATTCCAGCCGGATTTCTACGAACGCGTGCTGAAGCGCATCGATCCCACGCAGATCGACGCCTGCAGCGTGCACCTCTACGTCGGCAATTCGGCGCCGGAGTTCGCGGCCTTCGCGCAGCTGCCGAAGCGACTCGGAAAGCCGGCATGGAATACCGAGACCGGCACCACCTGTCCGACCTTCTTCACCACGCTGCCGGAATACGAGGAGCTGCGGCGAGCGGATCATTGGCAGAAGCTGCAGTCGAAAATCCGCATCCAGACGATCGGCACCGCCCACAACTATCTGCTGTCGCTGTCGGTCGGAGGGATGGAGAAGTACTTCCACTATTTCGGCCGGTTCGTCAATTCCGGTCCATCGCAGCCGACCAGCCGCTTCGGCAGCGGCAAGGAGATCACCGAGTTCGACGGTGGACTGCGCGCCAACGGCGTGGCCCTGTGCATCGCCAGCCACGTCCTGGATGGCGCCGCCTACCACGGTCCGCTCGCGCTCGACGAGCGGTTGCAGGTCCACCTGTTCCGGAAGGACGGCGGCACGGTCGGATTCCTGTGGGGGCGCTCCGAGCAGCCCCTGCTGCTGGGCCAAGCCGGCAGCGTGTCCTTCCGCGACATCATGGGCAACCCCATCGCCGGCGCGTCGCTGAAAGTAACTGACAGCCCGATCTATCTCAGGAGCGATGACCCGCCGGATCTGTGCGCGGCCACGCTGGCGCTCAGCACGCTCGCGCCGGCTCGGTAGGCAGAGGGGGAAATCTCAGGGAATCCGGAACGACACCAGTCGCGGCGATGAGGAGCCGGGGACTGACCCTCCGATGAGACACGCGGGGACCCTGGTCCCCACATGGGATCCATGCTCGATGAAACTCCAGCTGTGGGATGGTGGAGGGCAGGGCGGTGTGTGGATGAAGTGCCTGTCCTCGGACTTCCTCACCTGTCCTCGGACTTCCTCGGACTTCTGCCTCGCGAGTGATCGGTCGAGCTCGAAGCGGGTGATGGTACGCGATGGACTCAGTGCGAGCCACGACGGCTCGTTCACGGCCCCGAGCGTCTCATCGCGGGATGGAAAAAATCCTCGCGGAGATGGAGATAACCGGCGCCAGTCATACGGGAACATCCGACGGAACGTTCGGCGCGGATGCCGCAGCAGCTTTCGAATCGGTTCGAGCATAGGCTCCTGCCGCATCGCCGTGCAGCCGCTGATCCGTCCGATCGCGGCCGACGATCGCGCCCGAGGAGCCATCGATGCAGCGATTCACGACGCACCTGCTGACCGTGTGCAGCATCCTCACCTGCGCCCTCATGGACGACGCCGCCTCGGCCGCGTGCAGCTCCCACCAATCCGGAAACTGGTCGGCGCCGGCGACTTGGGAGGGGGCGAGGGTTCCAGGTCCTTCGGAGCCAGTCGCGATCGGTCATGCCGTGGTGGTCGATGGCGATGCCAGTGCGGGCTCGAGCGCCGCCGAGGTCGCAGCGATCATGGTCACGACCGGCGGATCGCTGACGATCGCGGCCGGGAAGACACTCGTCGTGCGCGGCGATCTGACGATCGATCAGGCCTCGGTGCGCCTGGAAGCCGGCTCCTTCCTCGCCTTCGATGCCTCCCAGGCGGCCGCCCCGGCAACCACCTTCTTCCGGCTGAATCTCGCCGGCAGTCTTACGGCGACCGGCACCGATGCGGCGCGATGCACGATCCGGTCCCATCCGGGCGGAGGCTGCGCCTCCATCCTGGTCCCGATCGGAGCGGTCAGCACGCTCGATCTCCGCGGCTGCGATGTCCTGCGCATGGGCGACGCCGGTCATCCGGCGATCCGATCGATACCGAATGCGCCCGCTCTCTCGGTCTATCGCCTCACCAGGTGCCGTTTCGACGCCTGCGGACAGATCTATGTCGATTCGCAGGGCGCGAGCGGATCGACCGTGATCTCGCTGCATGGCGTCACCTGCGCGAACTCGATGGATCCGACCTCGTGCCTCGTCACCTGCTTCAGCAATTCGCAGCCGGATCTCGAGCACGGCGCCGCCTATGAGATCGTCGACAGCGTCTTCGACCTGCCGGCCACGCTCTATTGCGCCCAGAAGGCGGTGATCACCGGCAATTTCTTCAACGAGAATCTCGGGCTCACCAACACCCCGATGCCGCGGTTCGACGGCAATCTCGTGCGCAACGGCGTCCATCGGGATCTGAACTGGTACGGCGACATCACCAACAGCTACGTCCTGCACGACCACACGGTGCCGAATCCGCACAGCCTCTCGCTGCGCGGCGGCCGCGATCAGCTGGTCGACGGGGTGATCTTCGAATATTCCGGAACCGATGGCCAGGGCGATATGGTCATCCCGGATGCCGCCCAGCAGCCGACCACGGCGACCATCCGCCACTGCATCGTCCTGCCGAATTCCGGCGGACAGCACGCCGGCACCCTGTTTTCCGGGGGCGGCGGGATCAACAACACGATCGTGTGCGAACATAACACCTTCGTCGCCAGCGACGAACCCGGCACCGTCCTCGGCGAAACGTATCTCGGGCACCAGGGCATGGTCGGCAGTTTCCGCAGCAACATCTGCTGGAGCCGCGTCCGCGGACCGCTCACGTTCTTGGTGCACCAGTACAGTCAGGTGCCGGATCTGATCAGCGCTGCGAACGTGGCCTGCAACCTCGGCTTCAATCTGCTGCCGGGAGCCAATGGGCATGGATACGACGTGCATGCCGTGGGCGCATTCGGGGACAAGGATCTGCCGTTCGATACCGATCCCCGGTTCGTCGACCCGGATCGGAACATCCCGACGTGGTACCGCTCGATCCGAGGCCGATCGACCGGCAGCGATGCCGGTGACCGCGCCGCGGCCTTGGCCGAACTGAAGAAGCGGAATGACCCGACCGGGTATGATCCAGCGTTCAGCATCGAGGCGTTGATGAGGTACGTGCGAGCCGGCTTCGCGCCGCAGAATCCGGCCCTGAAGGGGACGGCGCACGACGGGACGGATGTCGGCGCGGTGATGATGGCAGGGAAAGTGAGTGGCGGCGGCACGCGGAAGTGAGCGATCGTCGATGAATTCCGCTGGGACCAGGAACCAGAGACACACACTCGCTTCCTAAGCTCTTGTCAAATCTTCTTCGAATGCTTACCGGCTCCATGCCGGATCACCGGCTCGCGCAGCTCAGCGTCCCGGCCAGACCGTCGACGCGGGACGCGCCTTGGGCGTGACCGAGATCTCGATCGTCGTCCCCATCGGATCGAGCGCCGTCAGACCCCAGTAGCTGTCCTGCCGCCAGGCCGGCTCGCGCTGCTGGAGCCGCGCATCCGACGCCGCCTGCAGCCGCGCCACTACCGCCGCGAACTCGCCCTCGTCGATCTCGATGCCCCAGGACGGATCGAAACGCTCGGCGTCGCTAGGGTAGCCGAACTGCGCCGAGAAGCCGTCGCGATTCGCGACAGCGGGCACGTGCGCTTCCATGAACATGACCTTGACGCCACCGGCGTCGAAGACCACCCAGCCCTGGTCCGCGGTCTTGTGGTACTCCTTCGTGTCGAGGCCGAGCAGATCGTGGTAGAAGCGTCTGATGGACGCGACGTCGTCGCACCAATTGAAGCTGTAGCGGAACGAGGCCTTCGCGGCGGCAGCGGGTTCGGTCATGGCGGAGTGGTCCTGGGCGGTGATCGAGGTGGCGGGCGCAGATGCGGTCGACAGGCGGTGATCGAGGAGCCTCGCGGTCATCCCGCCGCCGACCGCGGCGGCGACGGCGACAC
>JACDEN010000116.1 GCA_013816415.1 Planctomycetota bacterium | reverse complement strand
GGCAGCGTCGCGGTCGTCACCAGCGCCGAGAACGCGCAGGCGAGCGGCATGGGGTGGAAGGTCGAGCAGCTGTGAACATCCGGGAAGACAGGACCACCGGAGACGCTCGAGGCTGACGAAGCCGAGAAGCACGACCGACTGACTCAGCTTCAGCGCCTCCCTGTTGTTCATTATCCACATGTGCGGAGCAGGTCTCGGTCCATGCCGATGGCCGCTCGTCACATCCTCAGAATCCCAAAGCTGTCCTGATGCGTAGGCGCAGAGGAAGCCAGACGTCGTCGGACAGGTGAACCACGCGGGTCAGCGTCACCTCGATCGTGCCGATGCGCACGCACCCGGAATCGATGGGAGTGGCGATCGCGATGCGCTTGCAACCACGGTCGTCCACCAGGGCGATCACTCCGTCCTCATCACTCAATGGTCCACCGCGTTCGCGGAAAGCGCTCGGACAATCGCTGCGCCGCAGCGGCAAGCCGACCCGAAGCAGATCGCTGCTGTGGGTGATGAAGGCCAGTCCGAGGTTCCCATTCGGGAAGGCCTGAACGACCAGAACCGGATGGGGGCCAGGAGGTTTGAATCCGGGCGCCATCGTAGCCCATGCGATGGTCCCAACCGGGATCATCGGCATGCGCCTCCGGAAGACTGACCGCCATCAGAGGTGTGACAGGTCCTGATCGGAGGCCCAATGCCCCCCCGCCCGCTCGACCAGGCCGACCCATTCCGCCAAGCCGCTGCGGCGGGGAAGCAACTCGACCGCACCGACGGCCTCGGCAGCAGAAACCCAGTGCACGCGTGGGGCATTCTGGACCAATCGATCATGGTCCCGTGCCAGGCTCTGGTCGCTCGGCAGGATCACCTGCATGGCCTTGTCCTCGCTGGGGTTGAAAGATGATATTGAGCGGGCACGTGGCGACATCTTCGGCAGCGACCTTGAACCAGAGCAACAACGGGACCCCGATGCGGGCGCCTGGCTCCTGGGATGGTAGGTCTGGACACTGTACCCGAAATGGCGGCAGGACGCAACCCATCTCACAGGGACTCAGCGGGTCGGTGATGTGCACCCGGATGTCCTGTCTCAGGATGGCAGGGGCGTGGGAGGGAAGGGCGCGGTTCACCAACAGCAGTTCGCAGCCGTATTCCCCTTCCCGCTCCACCTGGAAGCGGAGGTACACCTGCAAGCCCGGCAGATCGACCTGCCGATGCCCGGTTTGGACCATGCAGTGGGTATAGGTTCCGGCGATCACCCATTTCCCCCCGACCGAAGGATAGAGCTGATCGCACAGGATCACCGTTCCGCGGGGCTCACGCATGGTGAGGTCGTCGCGGCACTCGCGACCGAGTCAAGGTCCATGCGTGGGGGGAGAGGGCGCCACCGAGCATCTCGCGCGTCGAGCAGCTGTGATCATCTACGAAGACAGGGACAGCAGGAGAAGCTCGAAGCTGAAGAAGCAGAGAAGCGGAAGAAGCTCGAAGCTCAGAGGCCCTTCTCAGCTTCCTCGCTGCTTGTCCACAGGTCGCGGATACCCGAAGATTCGCGAACAGGGCAGCGCCTACGGCGCGTTCGCCGGCCAGCAGTCGTCGGTGACGGCGTTCGTCTTCGGCAGCTACCGCGATCCGCGCCTCGCCGCCACCTACCAGGACATGCGCCAATCGCTCGATTGGCTCGCCGCCTGTCCCGACGATCCGCGCCTACTCAAGGAGGCGGTGCTCGGCGTGATCGCCGACCTCGACACACCCGGCAGCCCGACCGGAGAAGCGCGCGCGCACTTCACCGGCGACCTCAAGGGCACTGGTCCCGCGCTGCTGAACCAGGTGCGGCGGCGCATCCTTGCCGTTACTGCGATGGATGTGCGGCGCGCGGCGACGCAATGGCTGCCACCCGAAGGCGGCAGCGTGGCAGTGGTCACCAGCGCGGAAAACGCGAAGGCGAGTGGCATGGATTGGACGATTGAACAGCTGTGAGGAAAAGGCGAGAACAGAATCTCTGGCCTGATCGATCACATCAGATCGAACGTCTCATGGGATCTGTGCGGGAATGAGAGTCATCGTGTCATTGCCGAAGATGTCGATGACCTTGACTGCGATGGTGTAGCGGCCCGACTTGGCGTACTCGTGCCAGACTGATGTCAGGTCCAACTCTCGCTCCTTGCGGGTACGAAAGCTCTGCCATTCGTTCTCGAAGATGTATGCGCCGGTCCATTCCTCGACGAACTCCATACTGTCGTCGATGTAGGTCTGGTCACCTTCCTTGACCTTGGATGCGGAACCACTCTTCGCCGACGGTAGAACCAGAGCCGCTTCTTTATCTTTGTCACGATAGCGCCGCACGATCTCCTTTTTGCTCGAATAATCGAAATCAACCGACCAGTAGTCGACCCAATCAGTCCACTTTTTAGTGAGAATCCCCTGCGTAATCACGCCCTTCTTGTCCTTGCTGATCTTGAGCAGCTTTCCACCACGACAGACGACTACGCTCTTGCCTTCCTTGAGTTCTTCTGTCGTCCTTTCAAGGTCGCCCTGAGAATATGATACGGAAAAATCTTTAAGCTCGATACGCAGTCGATTAAATTTTTTCGGATCATGACGAGGCGTCGCCTCAATGTAGCTGATGTCATGAAAGACCACCTCTCCTCTTTCTACCGCGCGCTTGTCGAACACATCCTTTGGGATGTACCTTGGAGCCAGGTCTATGCCTTTTGATTTCGCCTCATCAAGAACGGCCGGGAATAATCCCATCTCAAATTCGAAAGCGAGAATATCGGCACGGGTGGCTCGCAGCTTACGACACTCGACAATAGCTTCTTCCACAAAAAGCCGACCGACTGGAAGATTAATTGGGCCTACGACAACAAGGCGATTTGCATTTTTCCCATGAAAAAACCCTGCATTATCTAAGGGCTGGGCCTTATATGCGCGCAAGATCAATTCCCGGAAATCACGTTCCTTTTTGGCAAGAGCCTTTTCCATTGCGGCACCAGTGAGACGCCCACCGACATGGAGATATGCCTTTCGTTCGTAGCGTCCGAGATTTAGCACCTCGAAAGCGCGAAAGGATCTCCCCTCAGCCTTCAAGCCGCGCTGAACCTGTATAAGTCGTTTCCGCGTGGTATGAATGCCGAATTTTCCAATGTCGGTGGCTATCCATTTGCGGTTTAACTTTTCGGCAACTGCAGCAGTCGTGCCGCTGCCGCAGAAGAAATCAGCCACCAAATCCCCCTCCGCACTACTGGCTTGGATAATCCTCTTAAAAAGTTCTTCGGGTTTCTGTGTGGGATAGGCCAAACGCTCCCCAGCCTGCGAATTGATCAATGAAATATCATTCCAGAAACTTCCGATTGGCTGACCATTTTCGTCCTCAATTCGCAATTTTCGAAATGGTTTTCCATTCGTAGTCCAACCCAAGTCTCCATTTCGATCTATCACCTCTAGATTCTCTTTGGTTACCCTCCAACCGGAGGCTGGCGGGGTGTATCCCTTGTACTCATAGACAAGGGTCGGCCTCGCACCCATCGACATAGAACTGACGATCGGGCCATCGTAGAATTGACCTTTCTCGTCTTTGCGATAATATTTCGCGACTAATTCCTCACGCGAAAGAGGCACCCGGATCGAGTCCAAATCGAGCGGGCAAGCATCCGACTTCCCACAAAAGAGAATAGTATCCGTAAATACGTCGTAACGATTCGATTTGTGCTGCGACCCTTTTGGATTAGTTGATCTCACCCAAGTAATATCTGTCCGGAAATTGTCCCGTCCAAATACTTCTTCAAGAGCTAACCGTATGTATGAATTCACTCTCCAATCGCAATGAACGTAGATCCCGCCGTCATCCGACATTAAATCTCTCATGAGGATGAGTCGCTCGTAAATCATCGCGATAAATGAATCCGCTCCGCGTCCCCAAGTGTCACGGTAGGCGACTTGTTCAAGAAGGTTTGGTTCTTTATGAAAGGTTTCGGTCCCAATTTCTATATCAATTGAGAAATCAGCGCCGACATCGAACGGAGGATCAATGTAAATAAGCTTAAGACCACCGGCATCCTCGATCTGCCGTCGAAGCGGTCCGGACTTCAATGAAGACAGGATTAACTTGTTATCGCCCCATATTAACTTGTTGGTCCAACCCTTCATCTGTCTACCCGCGACGTCGAATCCGATCTCCTCTTGCGTCTTACTCTCTTTTCTTGGCTCATCGACGTGCTCCAATGTTTGGAACGGCAGTACCGCGGTGCAAACATCTCTCGTTTTCCCATTCCACACCAACTCGACCTCGCTCTTGTCGGCAAAGAGAACGAATCGGTATTTCTCCGGAAGCGGCTTCCCCAGTTGGATAAGATTAATCAGGTCGCGCTTCTCGGCATCGCTCAGATCATAGGTGTCGGAGGTGCGAGCCATGCGTCAGGCCGCCCTCGTTCGATATTCGGTGAAGCCTGCCACGAGAGCGGCCAGGGATCCAGGGCGATGCTTCGCAAAGGACGCTTGGTCGACGAATATGAACCCATAGCGAGGTCCACCGATCGTCGCGCTGGCCGCGGATGCGTCCGCGCACCACAGCGCGAGCCGCTGCATCTTCTGCGGCAGATCGAGTTCAGCCCGACCCTTGGTCTCGATGATCCACACCGTGCCATCGTCCGCCTTCACCAGGAAATCTGGAACGTAGTGGGACAGGTCGCCACCAGCGGTCACGTAGTCGAGCTTGAAACCGACGGCCGTGTAGTTCTTGGCGAACGACGCAACGCCTGCGGTCTGGTCGAGGAAGGCGGCGAATTCGAGTTCGAAGCCATCGTTGCGCGCTTCGCCGACAATCTTGGTGAAGAGCGATCGCTTCGGAATAAGGAACGAGCGCTGTTCCGTGCGGAAAGGACGCGTCTCGCGCAGCTTGATCCAGTCCTCGATCAGCGCCGAGCCGGTAGACGCGGTGGATGTTGGTGAGAAAGATGTTGCCGAACGGTCGTTGGATGCGGACGGCGTCCTGGATATGGAGCGTGATCTGGAAGTCGTCGCTCCAATTGCGACCGCCGTGGCCGTTGTTGGGCAGGATCGGATCGTTGAAGAATATCTTCAAGCCATCGAAATCCGACCGCAGACGGTCGAGGACGATGATGTTCGGGGCAATCAACAGGATGTTGCGGGCGAGCGTGGATCCCGGCTCGTAGAGCTTGTGGAAATAGCTCCAGGCGATCAGGAGCGACAACACCTTGGTCTTCCCAGCTCCCGTCGCGAGCTTGAGCACGTAGCGCGGCCACGATTCGCTGAACATCCCATGCGACAATTTTCCTGAGGCGTCGAAGCGCAGCAGATCGAACTTGTCCTTCGCTTGCAGGACATCATTCAGCCAGATGACGGTTTCGACGGCTTCGCGCTGGCTGAAGTAATAGCGGAACGGAGACAAGGCGCCGTCCGCAGCCGGCACCAAATGCTCGGTATCGAACCACCACCGGAGCAACGTCGCCGAGGTGGGACTCGCTCCTGGATAACCCTTCGCTCGCCAGGCTTCGACCTCCTTGCGTAGTCCAGGCACCAGCGGCGGCAGCAATTTATCCGCAGAGGCACGCAACTGTTCCGCTGCGGGGAACCATCGGTGTTCGGGGACCAACGGCACGTAGGGCGACGACGGAAATGCGGGATGGAGAGCCATGGACTCGTGCGACCATTGATATTCGGTAATAGCGAATATCCAATCGCAATCCACTTCCTCACCGGAATCCCGCTAGATTGGCGGAATGGCTCGGCCCCGAAAACGTCCGGCGACGGAACTGTCCGAGTTCCTCGATGCCGCCCTGCAGCGGAAGCGGATGAGCCACAATCGATTCAGCACTCTCGTGCACATGAAGCCATCGAGCCTGAGCGACCTGAAACTGCGGAAGATCGACCGTTCGACGGATCGGAAGACGTCGAGGGAGTGGGCCGAGGTGCTCGACCTGAGCAGAGCCGAGGAGGACGACCTGTTCGAACTGCTTCAACTGGCGCATTCACCGGTGTATGTGCAGGAATTGGTCGAACGCATCCGGCCCAAGAAGACAGTGTTGCGGGTCGCCCATACCAAATCCGATTACGAGAAATAGCTCGTCGCCTCCGTCGTGCGGCTTCAGGTCGACTCTGCTGGCGGCTCCTTTGGCACGGGTGCCTTCCGCTTCCTACGGCTGAAGAGACCGTAGAGCACGATGCCCAATCCGGTCGCCGTCAACAGCGGCCCCACCACCAGCAGCAGCGCCCCTCCGAGCGCCAGCGATCCCGAACCGGCCTGCGCATCGTGCACCACCAGCCAGGCATGGATGACGCGCGCATGGAAGCTGTCGTCGGGACCGAGCAGCAGCGTCACCGAGAGCGCGCCGTCGCTGGGCATCGTGCAGGTGGCCAAGGTCTCTTCGGCGGTGAGCGTCGCCTCCTGCGATACCGCGGTAGTGGGAGCGTTCCGCGACCAGGTCCCGTGCCCATCCCACGCCACACGCGCATCGCCCTGCGCGAGGACCGTGCGGTCGCCTGCCCGCACGACGTAGGAGATCGGGAACCGGAACCGCGCCTGGTCGGTCTGGCCGGTGGCCTCCTCGTGGACGATCGGCGTCGCGATCTCCATCCGGCAGGCGAGCCGGCGGTGGCTGCGCGGCGGCACGCTGACGACGATCGGCTCGAGCGATTCCAGCGCGATCGGAAAGGTCAGCGCTTCGGGCGAGCGCGCGAGGCCGGCGATCGCCGCGCCGAAAAGGAACACTGCGGCGGCGACCAGCATCACTCCAACGGAACCGAGCAGGCACCCGAGCCGCTTCATGCGTCAGCGCTCATTGTGGCTCGGCTTCCAGAACGATCCCCACCTTCGCGAGCAGCCGGCGCTGGACCTGCCACATCTCGCGCAGATCGCCGTCGTCCTCGTCGTCATAACCGAGTAGGTGCAGCACCCCGTGCAGGATATAGAGGCAGATCTCGTCGGCCTCGCGACGGCCGCGCTCGGCGGCAACGCGTTTCGCCACGTCGACGCCGACCGCGAGATCGCCGATGTGGCGTCGGCCGGTCTCCGGATCGAAGGCGCCATCCGGAAAGGTCATGACGTCGGTCGGCTCGTCGTCTGAGAAATGCTGGCGATGGAGCCGCGCCGATTCCTGATCCTCAACCAGCATCACGGTGAGCTGGCAGTGATCCATGCGGTCCTCGGCCAGAGCCGCGTCGACCACCGCCTGGACCGAGGCCAGCTCCAGTTCTGGCTTGCGGCCCGACTGGTTCACGATCGCGATCTCACAGCGCCTGGTCACGGTGCGGTCGTCCGCCATCACGCGAAGTCGATGAACTGGTGCTTCGGGTTCTGCTGCAGGCAGTACTTCTTGTCCCATTCGCTCGGTAGCAGCACCACCGGGCGGCCGCGCGCGTCCTTCGCCAGCAGCGAGCCGTGCGTCGGCTTGAAGGTACCGGGGTCGCCGACCAGCCAGCTCGAACACTGGTAGGGCATCGGGCGCAGCGTGGTCTCGACGCCGTATTCGTCGCGCAGCCGATACTGCAGCACTTCGAACTGCAGGCGACCGACGGCGGCGATGAACGGATCCGCCATGGGATTATCCCACGAGCGCAGCACCTGCACCGCGCCCTCCTGCGCGAGCTGCAGCATGCCCTTGTCGAACGCCTTGCGCTTGGTCAGGTCGGTCGGCATCACC
>JACDEN010000115.1 GCA_013816415.1 Planctomycetota bacterium | reverse complement strand
GGCTTGCGCATTCGCCTGGCGCCCTCGCGCGCTGCCTGCGACCCGGCTGACCGCTCGGCGCGCCTGGCGTCGCCGGCGATCCGCGTTAGAGAGTGGACATGCGCCTGCACCTCGTCCTCGTCGCGTCCGTATCGATATCGCTGGCTGGATACGCCCAAGGCGTGGTCGCCGGCGCTCCGGTGGATGCCGCCGACCACGATGCGGCATCGCGCGACCCTCACCCGCTTCACGACGTGCGCCTGGGTGTCAGCCTCGATCACGCCGGGCGCGACACCTATGACACCTTCAACGGCAGCGGCCAGATCGGGTTCGGCGAGCGCTTCGGTTCGTCCTTCGAACTCGGCCTGCTGCTGCGCGGCCATTACCAGTGGACCAACCGGCCCGGCGATCTCGCGACCGGCGACCTGAATTATCTGCTGGTGCCGAAGATCCGCTTCCGCGACGCGCACGCAGTGGTGCCGTACGTCGGCGCGCAGCTCGGCCTGACCACCACCTGGTACAGCCAGGACAACGGCCCAGTCGGGCCGAGCGGACGCACCTACCGACGTGCGATCGCCAACACGCTCTCGGGCGGCGGCGTGGTTGGCCTCGACATCTTCCTCGACCGCTCGACCAGCCTGTTCGCCGAGGTCAGCAGCCTGTACACCGTGGTGGACAGCGATCTCGTCCGCGCCAACGATCTGGTGCTCGGTCTGGCGTACTGGTTCTGACATGGCGTCCGGCGATATCCAACGACCGCTTGCGGTCGATGTCCCGCCGGCCGTGCGCTTCAGTTCGCCCTTCGCGCGCCTGGTACACGATTTCACCACCTCAGTCGACATGCGGCTGCCTCCGCGGCGCATCGGCGATCATGCGCTGCTGTACTTCAAACGCGGCGCCGGCGAATTCACCCTCGGCGGCACCATCCATCCGATCCGCGATGCGACGGTGTTCATCGTCCGGCCGCTGATCGAGCATTCCTTCGCGGCGGATGCCGGCACCGGCTTCCACATGCTGAACCTCCATTTCGATCCGGTGCAGCGCGACGACTCGACGACGGTCGATTACGGCCACGATCCGCGGCGGCCGCGCCGCCTGCCGCGCTCGCAGTGCCTGCCCATGGACGGCGTCGGCGGACTTCCCGAGACCATGACGGTCGCCAACCCGATCGCGTACGAACGGCTGTTCGCGGTGCTGCTGCGCCTGGTGTCGCTGCGCGATGCCGCCAGCACGCTGCGCATGAAGGCGGCGCTTGGCGAACTGCTGGCCTGGCTCCTCCAGGAGCACCACTCCCAGGACCCGCGCGGCGGCCACGTGGACGCGGAGTGCGAACGCGCCGCGCGCTTCATCCGCGAGCGGCACGCCTTGCCGCTCACCGTCGACGCGGTCGCGCGCCACGCGGCGGTCAGCCGCTCGCACCTGGCCAAGCGATTCAAGGACCGCTTCGGCCTGACGCTGATGGAGTACCTCCGCCAGGTGCGCATCGAGCACGCGAAGGCGGCGCTGCTCTACGGCGACGCTCCGATCAAGGCGATCGCCGACGCCACCGGGTTCGCGAATGTGCACCACTTCACCCGCGCTTTCGCCGCCGACGTCGGCATGCCCCCGGCTTCATTCCGCCGCATCCATCCCACGGGCTGAGGACGGCCGGACAAAGGCGACGGAGGCGTGGACAAAGACGCGCGCGGATCCGCGGCATGATCTCCGTGGGAGACTGCCATGGACGACGCCGAGCGCTTCGATTTCGACCGCCAGGGCTACCTGGTCATCCGCAACCTGCTCTCTTCCGCCGAGGTCGCATCGCTGACTTCCGCCGTCGACGCGCTCGAGGAGCACGCCCTCGCGCACGCGCCCGTGCAGCCGCGGCAGGCGATCGTGTGGGGTCTGGTCACCCGCCACGACGCGCAGAAAGGCTACCACAGCCAGGGCGAACAGGCGCCGCGCTCCACGCTGGTGGTCGAGGATTTCTGGAACGCGGACGACGCATTCGACGTGCTCGTCGACCATGAGCCGACCATGCGCTTCATCCGCCGCGCGGTGCAGGGCCGCATCACCATCAACAACTCCGAGGTCCGCTACCGCTATCCCGGCAACTGCACCCAGGCGCACATGGGCGGACCGATCGGAGCCAAGTACCGCTACGCGGTCAACGCCCAGGGCATCGACTGCATGATGGTGCGCATGGTGTACTTCCTGCACGACGTCCGCTGCCGCGACGGCGCCTTCAGCGTCGTCCCCGGCACGCACAAATCCCCGTTCACGCCGCCGGCGCGCGAACTTCCCGACGATGAGCCCGGGATGATCGGCCTCGAGGTCGGCGCCGGCGACGCCATCCTGTTCACCGAGAACCTCCGCCACGGCGGTCTGGTCAACCGCTCCGATCGCACGCGCAAGACGCTGCACGTCGGCTATGGCCCGTCCTGGTTGATGTCGCAGAACTGCTCGACCATGGATCAGCCGCAGTACCTGCTGCCGGAAACGCTCGCGCGCTACAGCGACGCGCAGCGCGCGCTGTTCCAGCCAGTGTGCGAGGCGGAATACGCGAAGGGGCGCGAGCGGCTCGAAGCGGTCTCGTGACCGTCGGCGGCCTCAGCAGTTCGCTTCGAACGCCTTGGTGAACGCTTCCGCGATCTGCTCCGGATAGCGGCCTTCGATCTGGTGGCGATGCAGCATCCACACCACCTCGCCGTCCTTGAGCAGCGCGGCGCTCGGGCTCGACGGCGGATACTCGGCGAAATGCTTGCGCGCCGCGGTCACCGCATCCTTGTCGACGCCGGCGAACACCGTCGTCACCTGGCTCGGCTTCTTCTGCGCCTTGCCGAGCGCGAGGTGCAGCCCGGGCCGCGCGCCGCCGGCCGCGCAGCCGCAGATGCTGTTGATGAACACCAGGCAGGTGCCCTTCCGGGCGATCGCCGCGTCGACCTCCTGCGGAGTCTTGAGCTCGGTCAGCCCCATCTCGTGGACTTCCTCGCGGATCGGATCGGTCATCTCGGCTGGATACATGGGGCCTCCTGGCACTGACAGTATGCGCCTGCGGCGGCGCTGTGAAGGCCGCCGCTCAACGCGGGGCCGCGGCCGACTTGGGAGGTGCGACCGCCGGCTGGGCGCCGCTCTCCTCGACCTGCAGCGCGTATTCGACCGCCTCCTCGAGCGCGGCCCAGCTCGCCTCGATGATGTTCTCGCTCACCCCGATGGTGCCGAACGACTGGCCCTGGTAGCGGTGCTCGATCAGCACCCGCACCTTGGCCGCGGTGCCGTCGGAACTGTTGACCACGCGCACCTTGAAGTCGCTCAGCGCCAGATCCTTCAGCTGCGGATACGACGGCAGCAGCGCCGCCATCAGCGCGTGGCTCAGCGCGTCGACCGGACCGTGCCCCTCCGCGACGCGCAGCCGGAGGTCGCCGTCGACGGTCACCTTGACCGTCGCCTCGACCAGGTCCTGGTCGCCTTCGGGCGTGCCGAGGCCGTGGATGCGGTAGTGGTGCAGCACGAACGGCTCGCGCGCAACACCGAGATGCCGGCGCACCAGCAGATCGAAGCTGGCGTCGGCCGCCTCGTAGCTGTAGCCCGCGTTCTCGAGCTCGACGATGTCGCTGAGGATGGCCCTGATCACCACGTCATCGCTGAGCCCCGGATAGCGGCTCGCCAGCTTGGCCTGGATGTTCGAGCGTCCCGAGAGTTCGCTGATCAGGATGCGCCGCGTGTTGCCGACCGTTTCCGGCTCGACGTGCTCATAGGTCTTGCTGTTGCGCTGCACGGCGGAGACGTGGATGCCGCCCTTGTGCGCGAACGCCGAACGCCCGACGAACGGCTGGTTGGTCGGCCCCTGCAGGTTGATGCGCTCCCACACCACGCGGCTGATCTCGGTCAGGCGCTGCAGGTGGCCTTCCGGCAGGCAGCGCATGCCGAGCTTGAGTTCGCAGTTGGCGATCACCGCCGTGAGGTCGACGTTGCCGCAGCGCTCGCCCATGCCGTTGATGCAGCCCTGCGCCTGGATGCAGCCGGCCTGCAGCGCCGCGAGGGTGTTGGCGACCGCGAGCCCGCCGTCGTTGTGGACGTGGATCCCGAGTGGCGCCGTCGGCAGGCGCGCGCGCACCTGGGCGATGGCGGTGGTGACCTCCTGCGGGAGGGTGCCGCCATTGGTGTCGCACAGCACGATGCGCACGGCGCCGGCACGGTGCGCGGCCTCGAGCGTGTCGAGCGCGTAGCCGGCGTTGGCCTTCCAGCCGTCGAAGAAATGCTCGGCGTCGTAGAACACGTCGCGGCCGGTGGCCTTGACCAGGAAGGCGACGGAATCGCCGACCATTGCCAGGTTCTCCTCGAGCGACACGCGCAGAGCGTCGCGCACGTGCAGATCCCAGGTCTTGCCGAAGATGCAGACGACGTCGGCCTTCGCTTCGACCAGCTTGAGCAGATTGGTGTCGGCGTCGGGCGTGACCTTGGCGCGACGGGTGGAACCGAAGGCGGCGATCTTGCTGGTGGTCAGCTTCAGGTCGCGCACCTGCGCGAAGAACGCCTCGTCCTTGGCGTTGGATCCCGGCCAGCCGCCTTCGATGTAGGCGACGCCGAGCCAATCCAGCGCTTCGGCCAGCGCCAGCTTGTCGGCGAGGCTGAGGTTGACGCCTTCACCCTGGGCGCCATCGCGCAGGGTGGTTTCGTAGATCTCGATGGAAGTCATGGGGTGATCCGGTCGCCGGAGGAGGACGGGGCGCACATCTCAGCGGGCAGGAGGCTCTCGGGACGGCGACGGATGGAGGGCGTGCTGCGGGCGAGGGGGTCGGTCAGATGCCGATGCTAATTCGGGCCCGGGTGTCGCGCAGCATGCGCAATTTGTATCCGGCGACCCCGCCAAGACAACCAGCAGCCGCGGACATTCCCGGGCGAAATAGTACCGGATTGCGCAATTGCCGACGTAGCCCGGGGTTCCCGCGTGGTATCCTGCCGTACGAGGATCATTCATGACCACGCTCTCGACCCCTGCCCGCATCGATTATCTCGCGGTCGCGGCTCCGCATGGGCGGACCTTTCCGCGCGCGGGTGCCGCGGACGTCGGATCGTACGGCCTCACCGACCAGCGGGTCGCGGATTTCCACCGCGACGGCTTCATCCCTCGCGTTCCGATCATGGATCCTGCACAGGTCGAGCGCGTGCGCTCGGGACTCGAGGCGATCGTCACCCGCCATAACGGCCGCGAGTCCGAGCTGGTCGGCGGCAGCGTCGGCGGCACCGCCCCGATCACCTACATGCAGGGCGCGTGGATGATCGACGAGGCGATCCACGACCTGGTCTTCCATCCGGCGATCACCGTCAGGGTCGCGCAGCTGCTGGGCACGCGGCGCGTGCGTTTCTGGCACGACCAGGTGTTCTACAAACCTGCGAAGACCGGCGGCAACGTCGCCTGGCACCAGGACTACAGCTATTGGAAGCGCGCGACGCCAGCGGGCAGTTTCATGTCGGTGTGGATCGGTCTCGACGATTCCTCGCTTGAGAACGGCTGTCTGCACTGCGTGCCCGGGTCGCATCGCTGGCCGCTGCTCGCCCCGACCGATCTGATGGGCGACATGGAACGCCTCGCCAAGCAGCTCGCGCCGGACCAGCTCGCGCAGTTCAAGCCGCAGCCGCTCGAGCAGCCCGCCGGGACCTGTTCATTCCATCACGACCACACGGTACATGGCTCGTTTCCGAATCGGAGCGACCGCCCGCGACGCGCGATCGTACTGAACTACATGGCCGACGGCACGCGCTCCGCCGCCGACGATGGCATCCTGATGCCGGGAGCCGGTCTGGTGCCGAAAGGCGAGGTGATCGAGGGATCATGGTTCCCGCTGGTGCTGGATTTGGATGCGGTTGGTTAGTGGTTGGTGGTTAGTGGTTGGTGGTGGGTGGTGGCTGGGAAATATGACCACTATTTTCCATGGCAAAAATGGACAGTGCGCCGGGCGGACCGGCCAGGAGTGGGGGATGCAAAGGACATGGCAATAAAGGAGGGAAGGATCGGTGGTAGGAAGCCCCGAAGCACGTCGACGCTGGTGTCTGCAAGCTGGCCAGCGAAGGGCGGCAGATACATCCCGTCTCTGGTAATGTGCGTAGGTCCTTTATCGCTCCTGGAGCCGTCACGCGCCGCAACTCGCCGGCGCATGTCATCCAGATCCCTATCCGTGCGCTGTCGTCACTTCGAAAGCAGAATGACCTTGATGCGCAACTGACCCCGAAGGTCCTCGACGGCATCGATCGTTTTGAATTCGATCGGATGCTCCCCGACATCATAGATGCCGCCCTTGAGATCGCTCACCTTGGTGAAACCATTTTCACCCTCACCCGTCCGCACGACCAGGCGATTCTGCCAGTACGCTTGAGTCTTGTCCTCCACCGAAGGCGACGTCCATTGATCGGCCGGGTTCATGACCAAGCGCACCAGGGCGCCACTTTTCAGGCCGGCGATTACGAGAGTGCATGCTTTTGTATTGTCGTCGGATGAATGAGATGCCTTATTGGCATCCAGCTTGAATTCCAAGCCTTTGAGCGCCTTCCATTCGGCTTCCGTCTTGGGCTTGATGAATTCTTTAAAACTGTCTTCGGAGCTCGGCTTGCTCAATGACAACAGCGTCGCGTCGAGCGTACCGAGGGCGGAAAAATATTTCACCGCCTCCTCGTTCCGCTGGTCGATTCGCAGCATCTCCTTGTAGACTTCGATCTTCTCGATGTCTTTCGCGCTCTTGGCGAGGGCGCTGAGACGCTGCAGGGCCTTCTTGTCGGCATCCGCCAGCTTCAGCTTGTATTCCTGCTCGGTGCGATCACGTGCGCGATCACGCTCATCGAGCACGGCTTGCATCTCGCCAGCCGTCACCGACGCGAAAGACAGAAGCGCCCAGCACACCACGATCGCGATCATTCGCATGGGAACCTGTCCAATGAGGGGGCCTTCGTCCGGCTGCCATCGATGCCGCCCTGGAAGATTAACCTCCCTTCGTTTCTGACAATGGGGTTTCTCGGCCGTCAGTCACCAGCGTCCCCTTCCGGGACCTGGGTGATGTCACATCACCGACGAGCCGCGATCTTCCACCAGACGCGGCTGGGCCTTATTCAACCGAGGTCGCGCGCCGCGCGCGCAGCATCAGCATCAGCGCGGATGATCCGAGGGCAGGCGACAAGCGACGCACACTGTGTTTTACGAATTGTCCACCACCAACCACCAACCACCAACCACCAACCACCAACCACCAACCCGCTCACGTAAATCCAGCAAGCTCCGCGCCCATCACCTTGACCTGCAGTTGCGTGGCCAAGTGGTTGTTCAACGAGTCCTGGATGAACTGCAGCGTCCCGCCGATCGACGACGAGCAGCTGCCGCAGGCGCCGTGGTACTGCACGAAGAGGTCGTTCTCCTTGAGGTCGACCAGATCGATGCCGCCGCCGTCGCTGGCCAGGGCCGCGCGCACGTGCTGGTCGAGGACCGCTTCGATGCGCCGCACCTTCTCGAACAATCCGATGTCGGCCCACGGCAAGGCCGCGGCGACCGACGCCCCGGCGGCAGGCGCGGCCGCGCCGTCGGATGGCTTCGCGGTCATGCGCTCGGCGGCCTTGGTCAGCACGTAGAACGGCTGGTCCGCATCCGCGGTCAGATGCAGCGCCGCAGCAGACGCTCCCTGGCCCAGATGGGCATCGAC
>JACDEN010000655.1 GCA_013816415.1 Planctomycetota bacterium | reverse complement strand
CGAGGAACACGCCCTCGCAGCCGACCGCCATCGCGGCCCGCAGCAGCGGCGGCGCGAAATGTCCGTCGCCGCCGCTGCGGGTCCCCTTCCCGCCGGGCGACTGCACCGAGTGGGTGCCATCGTAGATCACCGGCACGCCGAAGCCGCGCATGATCGGCAGCGAGCGGAAATCGCTCACCAGCGTGTTGTAGCCGAAGCTGGTTCCACGCTCGATGAGGATCAGGCGGTCGGCATGCGCGCCGCGCGGCCTGGGCACGGCGCGGAACTTGGCGACGATGTTGGCGCAATCCCACGGAGCGAGGAACTGGCCCTTCTTGATGCTGGTGGCGCGTCCCGACCGCGCGCAGGCGTCGACCAGATCGGTCTGGCGGCAGAGCAGCGCCGGGACCTGCAAAAGGTCGACGACCTCGGCGACCTCGGCGACCTGCCCGCTCTCGTGGACGTCGGTGGTGACCGGCAGCCCGGTGGCCGCCTTGACCCGCGCGAGGATGCGCAGGCCCTCGGCCAAGCCGAGTCCGCGGAAGCTGACGTGGCTGGTGCGGTTCGCCTTGTCGAAGCTCGCCTTGAACACCACCGGGAAGCCCACCTTCGCGGCCTCGCGCGCGACCACGCGCGCCATCGCCAGCGCGTGGCGCTCGCTCTCGATCACGCACGGGCCCATCAGCAGCACCGGCATGCGGCCTCCGACGACGACGCCTTTCGATACCGTCACCGGCCTGATCGTTTCCATGAGCGCAAAGTAGCCGCGGCGGCCAGCGCGACCAGTGCTGGTCGCTCGTATCCATCGACTGGGAGTATGACGCGCTGGCTGCAAACCTCCCCTTCCGCTTGCCCCCCACTGCGCGTGGGCAGATTGGTCGGCGTGCATTGGAATACTGGGCGGCTCAAGAAGCAGGTGACCATCGCCGCCTCGGTCGCTGGCCTGTTCCTGTTCGCGATCGGCATCCTGGCCTTCGTCATCGCGCTGCGGCCATGCCGTCTGTCGTTCGATCCGGGGCAGGTGGTCTCCTACAAGCTGCGCACCACCTCGACCGAGCTGCTCGCCGAAAACGCCAAGGGCATGTCGCGGGTCGAGGAGCGCCAGCTCAGCCTGGTCTGTACCGGACCCGACAACGAGATCGCGCTGATCTCGTCCGCGCCCGGCGGCAGCCGTCGCGACAAGGTCACGATGCTCGAATTCTCGCCCGAGGGCTCCGCGCTCAGGCTCGACAGCGCGGCGCGACCCGGCGACCTCGGCGTGGCGATCGGATTCTTCGACTTCAACCTGCTGCCGCTGCCCGCCGGCTCCGAGCAGCCGAAGGACGTCAGCATCACCTACGCAGTGCTGCCGAGCGGACGCAATCCGGTGCAGGGCAAGGTGCGTCGCACCAAGAGCGGCACCACGCCGGAATTCCAGCTCAAGTTGCCGACGAGCGTGGAGTGGCTCGAGGGCAACCATTACCTGCAGATCCGCGACCTGACGTCGCTCTACCGCTTCAACACCGCCAAGGGCGTGATCGACCAGGCGACGATCAAGCTGATCGCCGGCGTCGAACGCGAGGACGGCGAACATCGCTATGCGATCGAGATCGTGCTCAAGCTGGACGACATCCGCCAGAGTGGCGAGGAACCGAAACGCCTGCGCGACGCCGTGCTCGCGAGCGCGGAGGCGCAGGAGGTGATCGAAGGCGATCGCCGCGAGCGCTTCCCGGCCGTCGCCGAGCGCCTGCGCGTCGCCGACATCGGTCTGCCGCAGCTACGCGCGCTCGCCGAGCACCTGATGGACGACATCCGACATCCCGGCGCGCAGGCCGATCCGAAAGCCTATGCGGTGCGCCTCGCCAGCGGTTCGCCGCGCGATCGCGTCGCCGCCGAGGTCCTCGCCCACCAGGCGGTGGCAGGCGGCTACCGCGCGTACCTCGCCAGTCCCTCCGCCGATCGGCTGGCGGTGCTGATCGGCCCCTACCCGGCGCCGGATCCGATCGTCATCGCGGCGGTGGCGCGCGCCTTCCCCGACCACCGTCCGCAATGGATCGAGGTGCAGCCGTGACGCTCGCGTGCTGGTGGCGAACCGCAGCCGTGTGCACGTTCGCCGTCGCATCCGGCGCGGCCGCGACCATCGATTATCCGGCGATCGAGAATCCGCATTCGCTGGTGCTCGCGGACAGCGGCGCGGCCAGCCGCTGGCGCGCGCTGTTCGAGCCGACTCCCACCTGGGTGTCGCGTCAGATCGCCTACCTCAGCTGGAAGGTTCCCGAGAAGGCGCCGACCCTGCTCTCGGCGCGGCTGCTGTACCAGGGCGACCCGTGGACCCGCCGCGTCACCGACAGCACCAATGAGCGGCGGTGGAACGCGTCGAACATCGAGACCCGCTCGGCGGTGCTGCGCGAGATCCGCTGGACGCGCGATCCGGTGTAGATCTAGGTGCTCAACCAATAAATAAAAAAATAGAGCGACCCCGGACTGGTGAAATCCGCGCTGATCGACCTGTGGATGCTGCAGCCCGACCTCACCCCGGCGATCGCGCTGCGCCTGGGCGATCCGCGGCTGAACGACCGTCTGCCCGGTTCCGCGATCGCGGCGACGCGCCAGAACGCGCTCACCTTCCTCATCGACACCTGCGGCGCCGATTCGCCGCACGCGCGCCAGTGCATCGAATGGGCGCTGCTGCGTGC